>JAUVAN010000064.1 GCA_030591725.1 Deltaproteobacteria bacterium | reverse complement strand
TCGAGTCTCATCTGGGCGGAGATCTCAACATGCCGATCGAACCAGAAAGTATACGCGCCGATCCTCGCCCGGTGGAGGCTGAAACCGCTGGTAGCGTTCGTCGCCTCGTCCCCGCTGGGATGCTGGTGCAACCCCTCTGCCTCTTCCATCTGCTCGTAGAGAGTGATCCACATCTGGGCGAGGCCGGTCACCTGCAGGTGATCGTTGACTTCGTAGGCAGATGCCGGCCCGGCCACGAACGTGAGCAACACCGCCGCAAGGATCGCGAGCAAGACAGAAGCGTGTCGTGAAGATGGGCGATCGCCCGTGTCAGTCGGCATCTATTCCGTGCCCGTACACGATGATGGATTCACTCTCCACGTACGACCAACCACCATTGTAGTGATCGAAGTCTTCGTAACCCTCGGGCAGGGGGTTTACGCGAACTGCGATGACGCCACGCACCATGTCTCCGGCGTTGTGATCCTTGCTGTCGTCGTAGTCATATCCGTCGGCGCAGTCGGTGGGAGAGAACATGGATCCCCGATCCGGCTCGTCGGGAACCGACTGGGGAAGCACCACCCGGAAGGGTCCCTCGCCTTCGATCTTGCCCTCTGTTATGTCGAGGCTGCTCGGATCGAGGGGGAGCCCATCTCGCTCGTAGGCCATAATGAGAAGCTGATCCCCAGTAATTTCACCGTCGCCGGTCAGGTTCGAAGGCAGGTTATCGGGGTACATGACAAACCCGCACTCGGTTCCGAGGGTGGCCGTGTCCAGACCGGCGTAATAAAGCCCGGTCGGATAGGTCTTTTGAATCTGTTCGGTGGTAAAATCCTTCATGTAGCCATCGGGAGCGATAACCGTGATCCCCTGAATGGCCGAGTCCGTGATATCCACGCCCGCCTCCGACAAAAGGGTTCCCACGGTCACGCCTACGTACGAGGCATAGCTATCGAACTCCTGTTTGTGAGAGTTCACCAGCATGAACTGCTCATGAGAGGCTAACCCCTTGAGCTGGTCCATGGTGAACGTGATCATGGGCGCCACCTCCTGCCCGGGTTGGCTGTCGGGATCGCCCGGATACTTGAGATCGGCTATCTCTTCCTTGTTGGGAAAGCTGTCGCTGTCGCTGTCGTCGGTGGCGATGCTCTTGAGCGCGTCCCTGGTCCTTCCGGCCGCCATGTATGCCGCGCCGTACGGGTTGAGGGTCTCCGCGTATGTGGTCGGTTGAGCCTCGATGAAATCCTCGGAGGGATGGATAATCAGGTGACAGAAGTCACAGGAGTTCTTGAACGCGGTCTTTATTCCATCGTACGACTCGTAGGAGAAAGTCCCCCCCGTATGACATGTCTGACAATCGTCGAGCCTGGTGCCCAGCGTATTCGGGTAGACCGACACGAAGTTATTGGCGTCGAGATCGTTTTCGTGTCCCTTGTACGAATTCGACGAAACCAGATCTTGATCATCACTATCGGATGAACACGACACCGCACCCACCGTCCAGATGCCGATCATCATCAGTATTGCCCAGAAGATTGTCTTAGTTTCGATGTTACGCATTGGAAATTCCCTCCTTCTCAATTGTTTTGGGAACGTCGAGTCGTCCCAGATCGTCAAACTCATATCCGGACACTCCCGAGCTGGACACGGACTTCAGCTCGCTCAGGATGAAGTCCAGGAAACCCACCATGTGAGGACGGGAAAAGAACTGGGTGGGAATTGCAATCCGGTAGGGCTCGGTGTGCAGGGGAATGAAATCCAGACCGCACAGATCCGCAGCGACCTGAATGCCAACCCCGGCGTCGGCCTTCCCCGTCCGGACGGCCAGCGCGACCTCCATATGGGAAGAACAGGGTCCCATGGTCCGGCTTTCGCCTGCGGTCTCGCGCGAAGGATCGGGAACCCCCAGATCCTCGAAGAGGCGACGCACCAGCTGAAACGTGCCTGAAAGTTGCTGACGCTCCGCGAAGCAAAGACCGAGATCCTCGACGCTCTGAAGCCCGGTGATCCCCGGATGCCTCTCTCGGTCGAAGATGAGTCCTTGCCGGCGGGAGAAGAGGTCCATCATGTAGCACCCCTTGCCCGAACCCGCTGACAACTCCCTGGCCTGATCCCTCGCGATATGGCAGCCCGCCAGGTGCGCCTTGCCGCCGCTGACTGCCTTCAGCCCCGCCATGCTTCCAACAGTCGCTGTGACCACTGGTATATTGTTCTTCCGTGTGAAGTCCTGTGTCACCCGAGAGAGCAGCCAGTCATCGCTCCCCTGCATGATGACCATATCCTCCAGGATGGAATCGATAACGCCGGAGCCGGGGTAAATCGTGTTCTGCTCTATCCATCGATCCACGAGCTCGCGTGGAAACAACCACTTTCCGGAGATGCGCGAGGCCGGAAGCTGCCCGTCCGCGACCATCGCGTAGACCTTTTTCTCGTTGAGATGCAGGTAGCGGGCGATCTCCTTTGTTGTCATGTATTCCATTGCCAACTCTCCCCTCCTGTAAGCTCCCGAATTTGTAAGCATACTAACAGGCCAATCAGGAGGTGCAAGAAAATTATTACCAAAAATAACCAAAAATAACCCCCACACTTAACAAGGGTATCACAAGGGTGTCAGAGTCATTTGAGGGGGTGCCAGACTCATTTGAGGGGGACTCATTTGAGGGGATTTGAGGGTCATTCAGAGAGGTGTCAGGGGGGTTTGGTCGGTCAGATCCTACTCCGGCGGGACATAGTCGCCCTCGCAGACGCCTACCTCGAAGAACAGGTAGATCAGCACCCACTCCTGGGAGCGAATCTGAGTGGATGTGGAGTATTCCACCACCTGGTAAGCGGAGTAGAAGACCTTGCCGCAGTCGTAGTTGTAGGTGATGGTGAGCGGGTGCCCGTTTTGCCCCGCCACGTCCGTGACCCAGGTGATGGGGACGACCGGCCCGCCGATGTTGCCGTCGTCCAGCACGCCGTGCCCATCATAAGCAGTGTCGTTGAGGGAGTCGATGAGGCACCATCCCCCCGTGAAGGGGTAGTAATCCAGGGACTCACCCGCCAACAGGTTGGGAACGGAAACCTCGTCGAGCCATGCGCGCATCTCGGGGTTGTTGATGGTCCCGTACGAGTCCCAGGAGCCGATGTTGCCGGCATTGTACGCGTTGTCGTCGCCGCTGAACTCGATTACCTGAGGGAACGGCTGCTCCGCCCACTGAGAGGCCCAGCACGAAGAGTAGATCTTACCGCCTGACGAGACGTACGCCTGCAGCATCGGAATATTGTTGGAGGCCGTCATGCCGCTGTTGATGCAAGGGAAAAAGATCATGTGGTATTGATTAAGGTAGCTTTGATCGGAAAAGATGTGAGCCGTGGCCCCTATGTTTGGGTTGCCGTCGCTATTGTACAAGTGGAACGAGAAGGGCATGGCGGTGTCCAGGTTGCCGCTTGCGGTCAACGAACCGAGCCCCATCTTGGCGAGCATATCCTCCGGGTAGTCCGGACCGCTGGTCATAACTGCGTAGTTGGGCATCTGGTCCAGGCCGTCGGCGCTGTCCTCACCTGGCAAGGTGGTCTTCTCCACGGGGACGTCCAGAACACTGTCGCCGGCCACGACGATGGCCCGCTGCCGCTGGTAGAAACCCTTCCGCGATACAATGTTCCGGTTACCCTCCGGGATCTGATCGATGAAGAAGGTGCCGTCCGCGTTGGACAGGGTCCACTTCAGGCCCGTCATGTCGTCACAGGTGTAGCAGAAGGTGTGGTCCTCGATCTCGGGACCATCCCCGTTGGTAACGTAAACCAGAGCACCGGAGATGGGGAAGCCCGCCGGAGCCAGGACCCGCCCCTGAATGGCTCCGAAGTACCCGGGATCCTCCGTGTCTGTATCACTGTCCGAATCGCCGTCCGAATCGCCGTCCGAATCGGAATCACCGCCGGAACGGTTGTCATCGACTCCGCAGCCGACCATCATCACGATCATTGCGGCGACGAGCATGGCGCACAAAGCAAGGAATTTCATTTTGACCTCTCTTGTTTTCAGATACGTCTAAAAATAATTCTAGTTCATAATGTAGGTGTTCGGGAAAAAAGGTTTGAGGTGATTTATTCGTAACACATCTTGTAATTTGGCATCGTCGGGGGCAGGCATGAACATTGAAGCGAGATTGAACTTGCTGTGGCTGCTGATGCTGGCGATCGCCTGGGCCGCTGTCGGCTGCGGTGGTAACAGCGACAGCGATCCACCGCCGGAGTGCCCGGGCGCCCTCGACCCGCTCGAAGCCCAGGGACAGATCGAGGTGGTTGGTGACGGCACGGTCGGGAGCTGTACCGCCCAGGCCCTGATGGTCGCGGTGGAGACGCTGCGAACCGTGGAGAACGGCGGAACGATCACGTTCGACTGTGGCGAGGAGCAGGTAATCACTCTGACCGAGTCCCTGTTCGTGGACTTCCCTTTGATGATCGACGGAGAGGGATCTATCACCCTGAGCGGCGGTGAGGCGGTGCGCGTATTGGAACTCGATCACTACACCGAACTCACCGTGCAACGACTGACCATCGCAGACGGCCTGGCGGTGGACTCCGGCGCCGCGATCCTCCATCCCTGGTACGGCGCGCTGACCGCGATCGACGTGCGATTCGAAAACAACCACTGTACCAGCCAGGAAGGTGAAATCGGCGGCGGGGCGGTATTCGCCGGCGGGTTGAGCCAGGCCACATTCTCTGATTGCGAGTTCATTGGCAACAGCGCCTCCAATGGCGGTGGGCTATTCAACCGGGGCTCGGACTTGACGGTCATCGACTGCGTCTTCGAGGGCAATGTGGCCACCAGCTCGGCAGACAGCGGCCAGTTCGGCAATGGCGGCGGGATCTACATCGACGGGATGAATTACGACGTGCCCGGAGATCTATTTCTCTGCGGCACGGTGTTCGAGAACAACCGGGCCAACCAGCATGGCAGCGCGATGTTCTCCTATTTCTACGAGGGCTCACAGTCGGTGGTCGACCGTTGCCTGTTCCAGGTCAACAACTTTGACGGCAGCCCCACCGGCGGGGCCGGCGGCCTCTACCACCAGGTGGGTCACCTCACGCTCACAGCATCGACCTTCTCCGAAAACAGGTCCGACGCGCACGCCGCGGCGTTGTTTGTGGGCTCCGGCTCGTCGGCGACAGTGATCAACTGCACCTTCTCGGGTAACCAGGTCCCGGAGGTAGGAGCCGCTATCTTCAACGGCGCCAGCACGGTAGAAATAATCAGCAGCGTATTTTACGGCAACGACGCGGACTACGCCCCGGCGATCTTCAAGGGCGAGGATGCTCAAATCTCCCTTCGAAATTCCCTGTTTGCCTACAACACCACCCCCAACGAATACAGCGCGCTGGCGTGCCACGAGTCGTTCAGCGATCAGGGCGGCAACATGCAGTGGCCCGACATAAAGGACAATGGCAACGACGACACCCCATGCGTGGAGGGCATCGAGTTCACCGATCCGCTACTACAGCCTCTGGCCGACAATGGCGGCTTCACCCCGAAAATGGCGCTCGATCCATCGAGTCCGGCGATCGACTTCGGCGTCGATTGCCCGCCGCCCGAGACCGATCAACGGGGGGAGCTGCGGGTCACACCCTGTGATACGGGGGCCTTCGAGCTCCAGTAGAGATGAGGTTCTGAAATGCTGGTGATTGGAATCGACGAGAACGGTCTGGGACCGCTGCTGGGGCCGCTGGTGGTGACAGGAACCGTTTTCGAGTCCGACGACTACGACATCGAGCGTTTCTCGCGCCTCGCGGGGCCCGATCTTCCCGCCGCCGACTCCAAGATCCTGTTCTCCCGCCGATCCCCCGCCGCCGGAGAACGCGCCATCCGATCCTGGATCGAACTCTTCGGTTGTCGGGCCGGAACTTTCGCCGACCTGGTCGAAGACGTCTGCCTCCCACTCCCATTCCCCGTCCCCTGTCCCGGCGGCGTCATACCGATCCCATGCGAGACGACGGGGATCGACCTCCCCCTGTGGGCACAACCAGGCACGAACACCGTCTCGATGACGGTGAAGGATCGTTTCAACAAGGCAGGAGTCGAACCAGGGTCCGTCGGTTCGTTCATGATGTGCGCCGGTGCGCTCAATCTGGCGCTTCAAGAGCCCGATGCAAACAAGATGCGCCTGGACTTCGAACTCATGATGAAACTTGCCATGAGATTGACTCACTCGGAACGTGGCGAGGCGATAGTCCTGTGTGGAAAGATAGGATCCGCCATGCGCTACGGGCGCTGGTTCGAGGGCATGAACCTGTCGGTCGATTCCGTGATCCGGGAATCCCGGGAGGTCAGCACCTATCGCGTGAGCGGTATCGGGGAGGTCTCTTTCATCCGCAGCGGGGACTCCATCCACCTTCCGATTTCGGTGGCCTCGATGGTGGGAAAATATCTGCGGGAACTCGCCATGGAGCGCCTCAACACCACCCTGGGCTGGAACGCCGAAATGAGGGCTAGCGGTTATCGCGACAGGATCACGGCGAGGTTCGTCGAACAGACCGTGGGCATTCGGCGGGACATGGGGCTTGCAAGTTCCTGTTTCACCCGCAGGAGTTGAATGCGATTTTCTCTTTGACAGGTCAGCGCGGTTCGGCTAAACAACGCCCCGTCGATCGGGGATCGTCTAATGGCAGGACGGCGGGTTCTGGCTCCGCTGATCTAGGTTCGAATCCTAGTCCCCGAACATATTGGCCCCATCGTCTAGCGGTCCAGGACGTCGGCCTCTCACGCCGAAAACAGGGGTTCGATTCCCCTTGGGGTCACTAAAGAAAACCCTCCGAGAAATCAGGGGGTTTTCTCATTTAAAAGGAGAAAAAATGGGCAAAGTACAAGACGGAACTGATGCGAACTTCGAGGAGTTGGTTATCAAGAGCGATGTGCCGGTGCTCGTGGATTTCTGGGCGCCCTGGTGCGGTCCTTGCCGGATGGTCGGCCCGGTTCTCGAAGAACTGGCCGATGAATACGGCGACAAGGTAAAAGTTGTAAAAATCAATGTGGACGAGGAGCAGGGGATCGCCGGCTCCATGGGGATCCGCTCAATTCCCACCGTCGCCCTCTATCACGGCGGCGAGGTCAAAGACACGCTGATCGGCGCGCGCCCCAAGGCCGACTTCGCGGCGCTGGTGGACAAGGCCCTGGCGGACAGCTGATTTCACAATAGCTACTGGAAAATTCGTTCAGGGCGCGATACCCTGCCCTCAAGTTTCAAAAATGATCGTCATGACAAGGAGTATCACATGTACTGGACGTGTTCGTGCGGAACAAAGAACCCGGAGAATTCCATCAAGTGCGGGAAGTGCAGCAAGCCGAGCCCTGCACCCAAGAAGTTTTATGCCGGCATCATCGTTATAGGCGGCATCGTCTTCGCGCTGGTCTACGGTGTCGGAATTATGATTGGCGGCACCTTGGTGGCGTTTTCTGTCACACCGACCAACGAAGCCATCCTGGTTCAGGCAAAGATCATCGGATCTGAGAGAGGCCTCAAAACGGTGGCGACCATCAACGATCTCGAAAAAGAAGATCAGTCCCTGGCGGAGGAGGCGGCCGTCGAAAAAGCGACCAAGGACATGTCCCTGCTGGTACATAGCATCCTTTTCTGGATTGTGCCGTTCCTGCTTTTTCCAATTATCGGCATAATGGTCGGTTTTGTTTCCCAGGGACGTACTATTCTGGAAGGGGCCATTGCCGGGACGGCCGGCCAGGTCTTGGGGTTCCTTGCGTGCAAGTTCGGGTACCATGTGGATATCAATATCATTGAACTCCTTGTGGGACTTGTGGTTGGGTTCTTCCTGGTAGCGGCAGGAACCTACATGGGAGAGGCTATTCAGGAAAAACGCGAGCGCGCCTCCCTGGCGGCTCAGGATGAAGAAGAAGCTTTCTACTAGAACTTAATCTGCTACACACGCTGAACGCAGTAGGGGTTGTCGTGGACGGTGCCGGTGACCAGGTAGGCCATCGCCGTGCAGCCGGCCCGACAGACGCGGCGAAAATCGCACGTGGCGCAGCCGCCGGTCAGCTGGTCCTCTCGCCAGTCCGTGTTGTAGGCAAACCCGGCGCGGTCGGCCCAGATCTCTGCGAACGGCTTTTCCCTCACGTTGCCCGCGATAAACTCCCGGGGCAAAGCGTGGCACCCGCGCACGTCTCCGCTCGCGGTCACGCTGACCAGCCGCACTCCGGCCATGCACCCTGCGAAGAAGGTCGGCTTGCCCCGCAGCCCGCCGCGTAGTGCCGGCTCCTGTCGGCTGTAGTAGCCGATGTTGTCGGCCACGCCGATGCGCATCCGTCCGGCCACCACGAACGCGGCCAACCTGTCCAGCAAGGCGGGGATCTGCCGGGGTTCGATCAGATACTCGTAACGCAGATCGAGCAGTCGACCGGCCGGCACGGCGATCTGCAGCTGCCAATCATCGACTCCCAGCCCGGCTACCAACTCGTGCATCCGATCGAGATCGTCGATGTTGCGTTTGTGGATCTGGGTCAGCACCTTGACCTTGAGCGGCGACGCCGAGAGCAGTTCGATCGCGCGGATCGCCCGGTCGTAGCGGGACTCGGCCGAACCGGACGGGGCCACGCGGATCTCGTCGTGCACCTCGCGCAGCCCGTCCAGCGAGACTGTGATCGTGGTCAGGCCCGCCTCCTGCATGAGCTCGATCTGCTGCTCGTCGACGCGCAGGCCGTTGGTGGTCAGCCGCGTCTCGACGCCGCCCTGTGCGAGGCGTGCGGCGATCTGCGGCCAGTCCTTGCGCAACAATGGCTCGCCACCGGTGAGGCAGGCGCTTGTACAACCGGCTGCGGCCAGGTCGTCGGCCAGTGAGAGCGCCTCCGCTGTAGTCAACTCGTTGGCTGCTCGCTCACCGGCTGAGACCATACAGTGCAAGCAGCGCAGGTTGCAGGCCTCGGTGATCTCCCACACGCAATCGCGCGGGATCCTCTGTACGCGCGCGGCCAGGTTGGTCATCCGTTGAACTCCCGATCAGTCGCGGGGGAAAGCGACGCCCTTGTACAACGGGGTCATCCCGTCGCAGAGCCAGCCTTCGAGCAGGCCCTGTTGGGTGTCCTGCTCGAACTCGCTGTCGAGCGGGACGTCGTCGACCGTGCAACATTCGATCATCTCCTCGAGAGCAGCGGCGATCTGCTCCGGCGATCCGGTGTCGAACAGATCTGTAAGTCCGGTGTCCCAGCTATCGTTGAGCCCTTCGAAGCACAGGCACAGGCGGTGCCTGGTCGTGTCGTCGAACCCGGACTCGTCGATCACGCTCCACAGAACCGACGAGCCGGAGAGGTCGCAGTTCGCATCCCAGGGGTCGGTGCTCGAATCCGAGTCGCTATCGCTGTCCGAGTCGCTATCGCTGTCCGAGTCGCTATCGCTGTCCGAGTCGCTATCGCTGTCCGAGTCGGCGCCTGTATCGGTGTCCTCCGGCACGCCCCGGTCGCCTTTCACGTGATCACAACCCGTGGTGGCGATCCCCAGCAACAGGAACCCGGCCAGCACCGGCGCGGACAGCCCTGCGCAGAACCCCCGCAACACCCCGGCATCGACCTCGCCTCGATCTCCGGGCAGCGCTGCGCGCAATTCGCGCACCAGCTCGTCCACGTCCCACGACGACAGCAGCTCGGCCCGGGGGCCGGATCGCGGCGTTGAACCGACGGCGCTCTCGAGCACACGTCCGAGCAACTCGCTCAGGGCCGGCCAGAACGCGGCGTCATCGCGCCTGGCGTTGAGCAGCGAGTATAGTTCGGCGTAAGTGCGGTCCAGGTCGGACCAGGGCTCGAGCGGCACCCCCTGATGATCGAGGAAGGTCCTCACGCGTTGGGTAATCGTGGGTTTGATCGCCAGTCCTGTCATGGTTCGGCTCCGTCTTTGGTTCGAGATCATAATATAGCGCACAGGTATTATATCGTAAGATGACAATGAAGTCGGAAAAAGCCGAATTTTCGGCTCAGACAGTGAAAGTTGAAATGGAGCTTTTACGTATTATACTTGAAGGTAATGTAAGGTTTTCGGTCAAAATATGGCAAAAGAACAAAAAAACCTTCTCAAACCGATGATCATTGGGTCTGCTGGAATATTGCTACTGGCGATTGCCTTTGCCTCTGGTCCTGGTAGCGCCGGGAAACCTGGCAACGATGGAAAGAAGATGCTGACAAACAATGAAAAGAACGTCATCGAAAACAAGGGAACCGAGCCGCCGTTTTCGGGAGAGTATGTT
Source organism: Deltaproteobacteria bacterium (assembly GCA_030591725.1). Lineage (GTDB taxonomy): Bacteria > Myxococcota_A > Polyangia > JAAYKL01 > JAAYKL01 > JAUVAN01. The sequence goes on along the minus strand of JAUVAN010000064.1, from coordinate 4,442 downwards.
CATCACAAGGAAGATGGAACGTACAGTTGCAAACGTTGTGGCGCGGAACTGTTCAGATCGGAGGACAAATTTGACTCACGGTCGGGATGGCCCAGCTTTGACGATGCCATTGAAGGATCGGTGAAGATGATTCCCGATCCGGACGGGGCGAGGACAGAGATCATCTGTAGTTCCTGCGACGCCCATCTCGGACACACTTTCGAAGGGGAAGGTTTCACGGACAGGAATCTCCGCCATTGCGTGAACTCGGTTTCTCTGGATTTCGTCCCGAAAACCCACGCAAGGCAGACAGACCGGGCAATCTTTGCCGGTGGCTGCTACTGGGGAGTTGAATACTATTTCTCGGAAAAACCTGGAGTGATATCTGTGACCTCCGGCTTCATTGGCGGGCATGTGGATAACCCCACATACGAGCAGGTTTGTTCCGGTAAAACCGGTCACGCAGAAGCCGTGGAGATTGTTTTTGATGTATCCAAAACCAATTACGAAGAACTGGCTCGTTTATTCTTTGAGATTCACGATCCCACACAGATCGACAGGCAGGGGCCGGACATTGGAGACCAGTATCGGTCGGCGGTTTTCTTCCTTGACGATGAGCAGAGGGAAATCGCGCAGAAGCTTGTGGCGGACCTTGAGCGCAAGGGCTTCGATATTGTGACGCAGATGGTCAGGGCAGGACAGTTCTGGCCAGGCCCCGACTACCATCAGGATTACTACGAGCGCAGCGGCAAGCGCCCCTATTGCCATGCTCGCGTAAAGCGTTTTTGACCCGGCTCAAGGTACTCCCGGCACGTGGGCGCTGACGAGCATGTCCCATCGGACCACTCGCTCGTCATCCTCACCCATCATGACCACAACATGACGCCGGATATAACTGGTGTCCAATCGTGAACCCTGAACCGCCAGGAGTCGTTGCAGATCGACGATGTCCTTGGCCCGGAAGAACATCAGCTTGAACACCGCGAGGGCCTCGGCCGACAAGAAATATGCTTCACGGCCTTCGATGGCGTGACGCACCCTGGTGCGGGCGGCTTCCCACGAAAAATCAATGCTTGGAGTGAATAAATCGACCCTGAAGAGCCCATAACGGGCAATGAACATTCCCCGCTGTTGCGCCATCTCGATCGCCTTGTCCTCATCCAGTTCGATCCCGAGGGAGCGCAACGCTTCGAACACCTTGCCGAGGCGCTCGACAGGAACAAACAGATTCACATCCACATCAATTGTGGCGCGGGGGATGCTCCACAGACCGCAAGCCAACGCGCCGCCGATGGCGTAGGAGACACCGTGTTCGTCGAAGGCGTGGGAGATTGCCAGAGCCGCCTCGAGGGGGTCGCCGGGCTCACTCATTTCGGCAAGAGGGCTGCTGTACGCCCTTCCCGGCCGAGGCGCGGAGGCGCTCCAGTGCTCGGCGAGAACTCTCGGGCAAGGGGTCCTCGTAGGCGAGTACTGCCACGGCATCCTCACGGCTCAGGACGATCTTTACTGCCGCACGACAGGCCATTGCCAGAAGAGAAAGGCGTTGCTCTTCCGTCATCTTGCTGTACGGCTCTGCCTCGGAACAGACAGAGTCCGCGTCATCGACGATCCAGCCGGGCAAGTTGTTCTTCATGATATCAATGATAGAAGCAGGTCCACGGGCAGTCAAGAACGGCACTACCTTCCCAGAGTACCATACTCACTGTGCCGTGACGGCCTGCGTCGCAACCTGCGGCACATCCTTGACGCAACGAAACCCCACATACCTCTTGCGAACCAGCGGCCTGCCGGCGCTGCGATTTGCGGCGGTCATGAAGAAGGGAACATCGTACATCCAGGATCCACCGCGCATGGTGTGCTTGTCTCCGGTCTTCGGGCCCCGGGGGTTGCGCTTCTCACTGTGACGATAATACGTGGTGCTGTGAAAATCGTGGGTCCATTCCCATACATTGCCCGCCATATCGTAGACCCCGTACGGACTCACGTTCTTCGGAAAAGAACCAACCGGCGCAGTGGTCTCGAAACCATCCTCCGAGTGATGCGTATTCACCCACTGCGGACGCCACTCATCGCCCCACGGATATCTGCGCTCGTCGGTTCCTCGGGCCGCCTTCTCCCATTGCGCCTCCGTGGGCATCCGCTTGTCGGCGAAGCGACAATACGCAAGAGCATCGTACCACCCGACACCGGCCACCGGCTGGGTAGGATCCATGAGTGACTTCACATGCCAGCACGTCTGGCGAGCGCATTTTTTGGCTTCCACGCAGCGCGCGTACTCCTCGTTGGTCGTCTGATATTTATCGATGTAAAACGCGTCGAGATAGACCTCGTGGCGCGGCTCCTCGTCAAATTCGCCCCACTCGCTGCCCATGATAAACTCGCCGGCCGGTATGTAGACCATGCCGGGAATATCCGCCGGCCCCTTTGTGGGCCTGGCCTCAATTGGATTCGCCAGCTCGATACGTTTGGCCGGATCGAACTCCACCAGCTTCTCCGCATGCTTGCGCGCGATGACATTCCAGGTCTTCCTGGAGCACATGCACGCTCGCTCGAAATGCCCGAAAGGCTTGCCGGTGCTCACATCCACCTGGTGAACCGCCCAGACCCATACGGTGCCGACGGACTGCACCTTCTTCTGAAGAGACAGGGTCTGACTCACCACGCGGTCGGCCCCCACTGCCTTGCCTATCTTTGCAAGACACTCGTCGTCACAGTTGAGGGAGCCGTCGACGCCCTGCGCAGTCATCGCATCAATGACATCCTGACGCGGCACGAGATCCACCCGTGAGCGGAGTTCTCTTTGAAGTTTCCTGTCCAGCCACGCGGCCTCGTCGTCGGTGGCCTCCACGTGAGGATCGCAGGGCAACAACGCAACTTTGGGCGAAGCGGACAATGAAACCAGAGCTAGAAACAATACGTGAATCATTGAATTACCTTATAATGGACAATAGACTGAAAACCGCCTAATAAAATTCCATGTGTCCCCGAAATTCGAACGATCACACCCGGGATTTATTGGAGCCAGCTGCTTCCCCGGCGATAGTGTCAGCAGTGTATTTCGTGGTCCTTTACCTCGGCTATTCGCTGTTGTTGCGCGTGGCCAATTTCATCACCCTCGTCCGGACGGGAGCCGCAAGCATTGATTTTCCGGGGCCGCCATTCTCACTGCCCTTCATCCTCGGCGAGGAGCTCATCATCGGAATGATCTTCGCGTTGATCCTCGGCGCGTTGTGGCGAACCCTCATATCGCGAGCCTTCTGGATCGCCATCCTGGGCATGTATCTCTTTTTTCTCGCCCTCAACCAGGCGGCCTTCAAACACTATTTTACCAATTTCGACTATGTCCTTTACGCTGAAAATCATGATGCAACCCGCGCCTGGAGCTCCATCACGGGTTCTCTTGACACGTTCTTCGTCATCGAAGCCGGCGTTGCTCTGGCCTGCGTCGCACTGATCGCCCTCCCCTACCGCCCCGGGGCGATCCGAGCCCTCGCCGCTTTCGTGGGAAGGCGCAAGATGCGGTCGGCCCTTCTGGCTGCGGCATACATCGCCGTGACTATTGTCCTTGTCATGTTCGGGGAGCAGCACGATCTGAATCGCACCTTCCCGGTGACATACGTGTCGTCCTACCTTCACGTCCAGGCCGAAGAGGCTGAAGTGGCTCGGGCTGTGACAGCTCCGCCGATAGAAATCCCGCTGACCGTCAAGAAATCGGAGCCGGACGCGGGGATCGGAACCGACGAACTGGCGCCCGTTCGAGCCGCGATCAGGGCACATACGGGCAAGCTCAACGTCGTCTGGTATCTCATGGAATCGACCGCGTACCGGGATTCTTCATTTGACCCGGCGAACCAGTACGACACCACCCCTTTTCTCAAGAAGCTCGCAAAGGACAGCCTCCTGTTCACCAACTACTACCCGGGGGTCGCCGCCAGCACGCGCTCTTTCATTTCCGCCATGACGGGTTTCTATCCTTACATGGACAAGACGAGCGACCTGGTGAAGTACTCGCAGGGGGAGGTCCGAACCCTGGTGGATATCCTGCATGACGACGGGTACGCCACCGCATTCTTCACCAGCTCCGACTCGCTGTTCGATTCACTCGACAGCTTCATCGCCACGCGACCGTACGATGTTTTCATGGACAAGAACCTCCTTCCCGCAGAGGATCGACCCGCCGGCATGGGAGCGTACTGGGGCGTGGACGAGGAGGTCATGATCGACCAGGCTCTCAAGTGGATCGAGACCGCAAGGGATTCGGGCAAGCCGTTCTACCTCAATTACAACGCGCTCTACCCGCACCACCCTTTCAGGGTTCCGGACCAACACCGGGCCCTCTACGACGAGGACTGGGGGGATTACCTCCCTCGCGCCCGATTCAGAGCCTCGCTTCGTTACGCGGACATGTCGGTGCAACGGTTTTACGAGGGGCTGCAAAAGCTGGGCGTGGCCGAAAATACGCT
>JAUVAN010000254.1 GCA_030591725.1 Deltaproteobacteria bacterium | reverse complement strand
GAGTAAGAGTCCAGCTGTTCCCATCGGAACTGTGCCTCGGGCAGGTGGCCCTCGGTCAGCATGGCGCGCACCACCGAGTCGTGTCCGTACCGTGCCCGGATCCGCGCGAATGCCTTGCCGGCGGCGGCAGGGTCCCGCTTCCCATGATCGGAAAAGAGGCGCAGTTGCTTTGGGGTGGCCTCCACCGTGCGCGCCGTTAACGCCACCTCGATCACACCGGCCCGGAGCGTTATCGATTCGAGCCGCAGCCTGACCAGGTTTGCGATCTGGAGTTCGTCGAGGGTCGGCGCGGCAGGTCGGATCCTCTCCACCACAGCGGCGGCGTGATCGAGCGTCAGCCCCATCTCCAGTTCGGTTATCGCTTCCCCGCGGGCGGCGACCGCGCGGATCATCGGATTGAGCATTCGCTTGATGAGAAAACCGAGACGCTCGGAGTTGGTGTCCGGAAGGTCGAGTTGGGTGCGCTGGACGATCGGCTCCGCAACCGCATCGGGCTGGAGCGGCGTCCACAAGTTGCCGCTCGCCATCTCGTGGAGCCGATGTGTCTGTGTGCCGAAGCGCTCCATCAGGCCGGATGCGGGCAAGGCCAGGAGTTGCCCCACCGTGGTCACGCCGAGCTTGCCCAGATCGTTGCGAACGGTCGGGGGCAATCCCAGCATTGAGAGGGGTGTCATGCGAGTGGACGCGATCTCCTGCTCGGGGTTCTGGGAGACGATCTCACCACGCCCGCCGCGCGCCAGGGCGTACGTTCCGAACCTTGTGAACCCCACCGCCACGGTTGACTCGAAGCCGTTTTTTTCGAGCGAGTCGTTGATGGCCTTCGCCCACTTTTTGAGCGAGGAGTGGATTTTGCCCATGCCGGTCGCATTGAGCCAGAACACTCCCGGTTCGTCCACGCCGGCCTCGACGTCCGGGGTGAATTGTCCGAGCGTTGTATTGATGAGCCCGGTCACGTCATCGATCGCCTGTGTGGAGATGGTACCTGCGCAAAGATCGGGGCAAAGCGACAGGGCGGAAGCATAGCGCTGGCCGGGCAGGATGCCCGAGCGCCGGGCGATTTGGTTGATCTGCAGGATCTCTCCAGAAGGAGTGTCGTGGCTCACCACCGCCGTGGGGCAGCCGCTCCAGTCCCGGTGATCGCCAACCAGGATCTGCAGCGCCAGCGAGGGAACATCAACGCAGGCCAGCCGGTCCACGGCACGGTTCCGTGTGGCGCCAGTTTGCGGCCCAGAGCTTGTCCTTGATGATGTGGATCTCGATTACCCCCCTGCGGTCCCCCCGGAAGGAGGAGAAGGACTTGCTCCCTCTCCTCGCCTCTGCGCGCAGGGAGACCAGCGGTCCGAGCCTGCTGGAGTTGTGAGGATCGCCGGTGAGCAGGATGACGGTGGTGTCGTGTTTTTTTGCCAATCCCGCGAATCGCGCTGGTGCTCCACTCCCGATACAGGCTCCTTTTCCGACCTTACCAATGAGGTCCATCACCACCAATCCGAACGCGCCGGAACGGATCAACGTGTCGGCCGCTCTGGGGATATCGTTGACGAGCGGCAGGCGGACCACGGGCATCGAGTCCAGGTCAACTCCTCCCTCGGCCGCGTCGGGCGGGAAGAAGCTAAAGTGTGTGGTTGTGATCCAGACGGCGCTCTCGCCCTGTCGTTGAGCGTCACGGACCACTCCGAACGCTGCAGTGAGGCGGGCGGGCGCGGAGACTGATAAGATCTCCACGAGGCGACCCGCCAGGGTGTCGCGACTCCATCTTCTCTCCTTCTTCCGCTTGTGAGGGATGTCGCCCCGGCGCAGGTACCTGGCGGCGATCAGATCGTCGAGCTTTGTCGCGACGTCGGGCACTCTATTTTTCCAGGTATCGCCGCACCTCGATCACCTTGCCAAGAAGGGAGAGATCGCCTGGGGCGGGAACGATGGGTTCGAACGCGGGATTGGCCGGATGGAGTTCGACCCGTTGTCTGCGTTTTTTGAGGAGCTTGACCGTGGCTTCTCCGTCCACCAGGGCCACCACGATGTCCCCGGAGTCGGCGGTGGGCTGGCAGCGAACTATGACCACGTCTCCCGGGAGGATGCCCGCGTCGATCATGCTTTCGCCTGTGACCTTCAGAGCGAAGATATCATCATTTGAGCCGGCGCTCTGCACGCCGATATACCCTCCGTCCGGATCCTCGATGGCCTCGGTGAGGGCGCCCGCCTGTACCTGGCCGAGTAACGGCACCGGTGCGAAGGGGGGAATTAAAGGGGGGCCGGGGAGACGATATCCTCGCGAAACGCCGGGCTCCTTGGTGAGCTTGCCCTCCTCCACCAGGATCTCCAGGTGTTCCCGGGCGGACTGGACCGACCGGAATTTGAAAGCCTCCTGAACTTCGCGTACGGTGGGCGGACGTCCGGCGATCAGCCGCTCGCGCATGAAACGCAGCACCTGTCGTCGTGTTTGCCCCGGTGGTGTTCTTGCCGCCATAAAAACAAACTCCTTTTTTTTTGCTGTTTTATTGGATACCATACAAATGTCTGGTATTCAATGCCGACCTTGCCGATTTTCTCCTTCCCGGAGAACCCGGTGTCGGGAGGAGGCCGCCGCCAGCCACGGCATATGAAGCCCCTCCCGATATCGGAAAATTTCATTTTCTCTCAAAAGCCGTCGCGTGATATATGGCTTCGATGTTCGACGGGAAGAAAATCGCGGTAGTGGTGCCGGCGTACAACGAGGAGCGCCTCATAGTTAAGGCCGTGTCCCTGGTGCCGGATTACGTTGATCACGTGATAGTCGTCGACGATGCCAGCACGGACGACACCGGCGGCGCGCTTGCGAGCGGGGTGGCCAGGGAAGGGCTGGAGTACCTGCGTCACGAGTTCAATCTCGGTGTGGGCGGCGCCATCGTCACCGGGTACGCGCGCGGACTCGAGGTCGGCGCCGACGTGATCGCGGTCATGGCGGGGGACGCCCAGATGGATCCGGATGAGTTGCCGGTCCTGTTGAAGCCGATAGTGAGAGGTGACGCCGACTATGCGAAGGGAGATCGGCTCTCGTGGGTAGGGGTATTTCGGGTGATGCCCCTGTTTCGATTCGTGGGAAACCACGTTCTGTCCGTGTTGACCAGATTCACCTCCGGTTACAAAAACGTGCGCGACTCCCAGTGCGGGTACACGGCGGTGAGCGCCGCCGCCCTCGGTCGCCTTGACCTCGAAGATCTGTACGCCAGGTACGGATTTCCCAACGACATTCTGGCTCACCTCCATTCCGTGGGCGCTTCGCTGGCCCAGGTGACGGTTCGCCCCATCTACGAGCAGGAATGCTCGGGCATCTCCTTGTTCACGGCCATTGTTCGCGTTCCCCTGGTGCTGTTGCGTTCCTATCTGTGCCGCAGGCGACGCGAATCCCGCAGGCGTCGCACTCTGCTGGAGGCGGCCCGCCGGGCGTAGGAAATGTCGACGTTGTCCTGCGTAGGCTTCATCACCACCTCGTTCCCCAGGTATCGGGGCGATCCGTCCGGTTCGTTCGTTCACGGGCTGGCCGCGGCGATGGTGGCCCGTGGGCATCGGGTGGAGGTCGTCGTTCCCCAACCTGACGGGCCGGACGACTGGAAGGGCGACGCGAGCTGGCTGCGCGGTGTTCGCGTGTTTTCCGCCGCGTACGTTCGACCCAGGAGATTGCAGCGGTTGTTTTTCAACGCCGGCGCGCCGGACAATCTCTCTGACATGCCCCGATTGTGGGGGCTGGTTCCCCCCGCAATGGCGGGGCTCTACCTTGCCGCTCTGCGAAGATCCCGGGGATGGGACGGCGTGATCAGCCACTGGCTCGTGCCGAGCGCGCTGATCGCCGGTGGATTGCCCCTCGGGAAGAAGCGTCACCTGGCGACAGGTCACTCGGGAGACGTGCATATGATCCGGCGATCCCCCTTGAGGAATCTCCTGGCCCGCGCGGTGATCCGATCTGCGGACAGGGTGGGTTTTGTTTCGGAGCAACTCAGGAGTGAATTCGAAGATGTGCTCGGCCCCCGGCTTGCTGCGCAGAATTCGGAGCGGCTCATCATAACCCCGATGGGTGTGGATCCGGAGTGCCTTCAGAGTCGGCGGAAGCGCGACGCCATCAGGGAGGAGCTGGGCCTGGATCGTTTCACGGCGCTCTTCCTGGGACGACTGGTTCCCATCAAGGGAGTGGATCTGTTGATCGGGGCGCTGGCAGGACGACGGGAAATGCAGCTCGTGGTAGCGGGGGACGGACCGCAACGGGAGCAACTGGAACGGGCGGCGTCTGCAGGAGGGGTGAACGCGCGGTTCCTGGGGGAGGTCGATCAGGAGATGCGAGCGGATCTGTTTGCCGCGAGCGATGTGTTGGTTGTTCCGTCCCGTGAGCTTGGCGATGGACGCCACGAGGGAATCCCTCTGGTAGTGATCGAGGCGATGTCCGCCGGGTTGCCTGTTGTGGCGGCGGATACGGGCGCCATCGGTGAGATCGTGAAGGATGGGGAGACGGGCTTGCTCGCGCGTTCACACGAGCAATCCGCGCTGTGTGATGCAATTTCCAGGATCGCGGATAACGAAGTGCTCAGGCGAAGACTGAAATCCGCCGGACGGGCGGCTGTTCGCGACAGGAGCTGGGAAACACAGGCCGGTATATTCGAAGATCTTCTTTTCAATCCGTAGAACCTGCCCTTGACTTATAATCGACCTGACCTTAGATAGAGCTGGCCTAACGGAGGATAAATACCATGGATCCCAGAGAATGGCTTTTCGACAAGCGGGTCATCAGGCGTAACCTTGAGAAGGGTGTGCTCAACCTGAAGTCCTATAAAGAGTATATGAAGTCTACACCCGACCTCGTGAACGAGTACGAGGTGATCGACCTTGATGCCAAGGACGACGAGGAAGAGGACGACCCGGAGGCGGTGGAAGCTGCCGAGGAGATCGTCGAGGAATAGAGGGGGGTTCTGGATGGGCGAAGATCAAGAAAAAAAGAATCCGACGCCGGACAGCGAGGAAAAACCCGATCCGGAAGTGCCCATAGACTTCACCACTTTCATCCTGTCATTGAGTTCGTCTGCGGCCTTTCACCTGGGCCTCGCCCCCCATCCCGAGCAGAAGGACTGCTGTACCAACCTGACCATGGCGAGGCAGACCATCGACATACTGTCCGTCCTGCAGGACAAGACAAAAGGAAATCTGACCGGTGAGGAAGAGCGGTTGATGTCGGAAATTCTCTACAACCTGCGGCTGGCCTTCGTCGATGTATCGCAAAAGTGTGGATGTTCGGAAAGTGCTCCGTAGGTCATTCCTTTATATTGTAGTCGTTCTCGCTCTGGCGGGGTGCCGTCCCGTCGAGGAGAAGCACCACGCTCCGGAGTTGTCCGGCGGCGGCGAGACCACGGTGAAGGTGGTGTACCCCAACGTGCCGGGCTCCTTTGTGTCCACGGCCAAGAAGGTCAGGCCTTCGGTGGTCAACGTTTTCACCGCCCAGATCGTCAGGGACCGTCCGCGAACGGGACTGCACGGGTTTGAGGAGTTGTTCGGATTGCCCCAGCGGGAGAGGATCCAGCGTTCCCTGGGGTCGGGTTTCATAATCGACGCCCAGGGGTTTGTTCTGACCAACTACCATGTAGTGCGCGGCGCCAGCGAGATCCTGATCCAGCTGGAGGACGGGCGTGAGGTGCCGGCAGTTCCCGTGGGCGCAGACGCCGGGATCGACGTGGCCCTCTTGCACGTGCAGGAAACAGATCTCTCCCCGGTGAAGCTCGGGGATTCACAGGAGCTCGAGGTGGGTGAGTGGGTGGTGGCCATCGGCAACCCGTTCGGTCTTTCGCACACGGTGACCGCTGGAATCGTCAGCGCAGTGGGACGGGATTATCGCGATATGGGTATGGGCCAGCGGGGTTACCAGAACTTCATCCAGACCGACGCCTCCATCAATCCGGGTAACTCGGGTGGTCCGCTGGTCAACGTGGCGGGCGAGGTGGTCGGCATGAATACGTCCATCGCGGCCGCGGGTCAGGGGATCGGTTTCGCGGTTCCCATAAACATGATCAAGATGATCCTCCCCCAGCTCAAGCGGACCGGCCGGGTGGTGCCCGCGTGGATAGGAGTCGGTATTCGCGACCTGGACGCGCAGGCGAAAAAGAAGACCGGGGCAGCGTTCGGGGTGATGGTGACCGAGGTGTACGACAAGGGTCCTGCCGACCTGGGCGGAATGAAAGCGGGAGATGTCATCCTTCGTTTCAACGGCGTGTC
>JAUVAN010000208.1 GCA_030591725.1 Deltaproteobacteria bacterium | reverse complement strand
TGCGAGCCGAAGACCGACCGATACCGTAAATATAGGTCAACGCGATTTGAATGTGCTTTCTGCGCGGAAGATCCACGCCGGCAATACGTGCCACGATATCCTCCTAACCCTGTCGTTGCTTGTGACGGGGGTTCTCGCAAATAATTCTTACTACACCGCGACGACGAACGATCTTACACTTGTCGCACATTTTTTTTACCGATGGTCTTACCTTCATGACTTCCAGTAACCTTTCCAAGTTTTCCCTAACCGAGACCCAGTACCTTTTTTGACTGCTCGAATACCTCGTCCGCCTTCTTGCCGGTGCCGCTGACCTTCCGCAGCACGCCGCGATTTCCGTAGAAATCAATAAGCGGCGACGTCTGATCATGATACGCCGTGAGGCGCTCTCGCACGGTAACCTCATTGTCGTCGGCCCGCTGTACGAGTCCGATCGATCCGCAGGAGCATGTATCATCACTTGGCGGGGGTGAGAAGACCAGATGGTAGATCGCGCCGCACTTCCCGCAGGTTCTTCGGCCGGTGATCCTTTTCACGAGTTCCTCGTCATCCACGTCCAGCAGCAGAACATTATCGATCTGGCGACCCATGCCGTCGAGCATCTTCTCGAGGATCTCGGCCTGGTGCACTGTCCTTGGGAAACCGTCGAGCATGAAGCCCTCTTTACAATCGGCCTGTGCCAGTCGCTCCTCCACGAGTCCTATGACCACTTCATCCGGCACTAGCCGGCCGGCATCCATATGCTCCTTCGCCTGCTTGCCGAGATCGGTGCCCGCCGCCACTCCCGCGCGAAGCATATCTCCAGTGGAGATCTGCGGCATCGAGGTGGAAACCACAAGTTTCTTTGCTTGCGTCCCTTTCCCTGCTCCGGGAGGCCCGAGTAAAATCAAGTTCATATCTACGCCTTTGACTTTCTGCCACGAATACGAGTTCCCTTGGGCCCCGTAAAGCCATCGTAGTGACGGGTGATCAAATGCGATTCAATCTGCTGCGCGGTATCCAGAGCCACACCGACCACAATCATGAGTCCGGTGCCGCCCAAATAGAACGGAACATGAAACTTTGTTATCAGAAAAGACGGCAACACGCATACTGCCGCCACATACATCGCTCCACCAAATGTAATGCGATTCAATACCTTGTCGATGTACTCGGCGGTCCTCTTGCCGGGACGAATGCCGGGAATAAACGCGCCCTGCTTCTTGAGATTGTCCGCCACGTCCGTCGGCTGGAAGGTGATGGCCGTGTAGAAATAACAAAAGAAAATGCAGAGGATCGCATAGATGGTGTTGTACGACCATGTACCGAACACAAAAAGGCCCTTCAGCCATTCCAGACCGGTGAAGTTGGCGATGGTGGTTGGAAACATCAATAGCGTGGACGCAAAGATGGGTGGAATAACACCGGCCTGATTAACCCTTAACGGAAGGAATGTGGAGTGTCCTCCGTAGACCTTCCTGCCCACCATCCGCTTGGCGTGCTGGATCGGTATCCTTCGTTGCCCTCGCTCGAAAAAGATGATTGTCGATATCACGGCCAGGAGCACCGCGCCGATGAACAATAGGTCGACGGGCGCAAGCTCGCCAACTCCCGCCTGTCTGAAGGTCTGCAAAACAGCGTCGGGAAGCCTTGAGACGATTCCCGCAAAGATGATCAAGGAGATCCCGTTTCCGATTCCCCGCTCGGTGATCTGCTCGCCGAGCCACATGATAAACGCGGTTCCGGTGGTCAGCGTGACCATTGTAAGGAACCTGAAGTCCCAACCCGGATCGGCAACCACCGCACCGAACGTGCTGGTCTTGTTAAGGCTCTCAAGATAGGTGGAGATTCCCATGGATTGTATAAAGCTGAGAATTACCGTCCCATATCGGGTGTACTGGTTAATCTTCCGGCTACCCGCTTCGCCTTCCTTGCGAAGCTCGGCAAGTCGCGGAACTACGGACGAAAGCAGCTGCAAGATAATGGACGCGCTCACATAGGGCATGATCCCGAGCGCCATGATGGACAACTGCTCGAGGGCGCCGCCGGAAAACATATTGAACAGTCCGAGGAACGAACCTGACCCCTGCCGCACGATCTTGCCCATGACCTCGCGATCAACACCCGGAGTGGTCACGAATATGCCGATCCGGTAGATCGCGAGCAGGAGCAGAGTGAAGAATATTCGTTTCCTCAACTCCGGTATCTTGCCGATATTTGCTATTCCACTTACCACGTAACTTATCCTGGCCTGTTAGTTTCCCCGTTTAATCAATCACGCCCCGGGATTGATCTCCTCGAACACTCCACCCGCTTTTTCGATCTTCGAAAGAGCTCCCGCAGAGATCGCGTGAGCACGAACAGTCAGCTTCTTCTTGATCTCTCCCTTGCCGAGTATTTTGACACCGTGCGCAACTTTCTTGATGAGGCCGCGTCCCATCAGCGCCTCGATATCGACGACCGCGCCGTTCTCGAAAATATCAAGGCTGCCGACGTTTACGAGGGCCCACTCCTTGCGAAAGGGGTTCTTGAACCCACGCTTGGGCAGCCGTCGGTGGAGAGGCATCTGGCCTCCCTCGAAGCCACGCGCGATGCCTCCACCGGACCGGGACTTTTGCCCCTGCATGCCTCGACCGCTTGTCTTCCCCACACCCGAGCCGGGGCCGCGTCCGACGCGCTTGGGATTTTTTCTCGACCCCTTCGGAGGGGAAAGTCTGCTTAAAATATCAGACATCGGCTTCCTCTACTCGCACCAGGTGCATGACCTTCTTGATCATTCCCCGATAAGACGGCGTGTTCGTAACAACTACGCTCTTTCCAATCTTGAACAGACCCAACCCCTTGAGAACGGCCCGATTGCGCTTGCACTGGCCGATCAGGCTGCGAGTCTGCGTAATCTTTAGTTTCTTGATCGCCATGATCGCTTTTCCTTCTGGATACTCGCCGGCCCACAGGCTAGCGAATGTCCTCCTCCCGTTTCCCGCGACGACGGGCAACCATGGCCGTGTCCTCCAGAGAACGCAGCGCATCGATTGTCGCACGAACCACATTGACCGGCGTGTTGGAACCGAGACACTTGGTCAACACATCGCGAATTCCACAGGCTTCCACCACCGCTCGCACCGGACCGCCCGCAATGACGCCCGTGCCGGGGCTGGCCGGCTTGAGGAGGACCCTGCCGGAACTGAAGACTCCAATGTTCTCATGCGGGATGGTCCCCTTGTCCAGAGACACTGAGAACATGGCGGCCCGTGCCTTTTCGTTTCCCTTGCGAATCGCCTCGGGAACCTCATTGGCCTTGCCGTATCCCACACCTACCTTGCCGTTTCCGTCGCCGACGACCACGAGCGCGGAAAAGTTGAACCTCCGCCCGCCCTTCACGACCTTGGCCACCCGATTGATGTGAACGACCTTCTCTATGAGATCTTCAAAATCATCGGCAAGATTCTGTTGCACGTTGTGCGCCATCTATAAAACTCCTAGAACTCCAGGCCGGCTTCGCGCGCCGCCTCAGCCAATGCCTTGATGCGCCCGTGATAGACGAAACCATTCCTGTCAAAAACGACCTTTTTGATATCATGCTCCAGACATTTCCTGGCCACGAGCACCCCGACCTTCTTGGCCACCTCCGACTTGGACCCCTTGGCTTCCTCGGTTTTCACCTCAGTCGAAAGTGACGACACCGACAGCAACGTCTTGTGCTGATCGTCGTCGATAATCTGCGCATAAATATGACTGGCGCTACGAAACACCGACAAACGCGGCCTACCGGAGTCACCGCGGATCTTCTTGCGAATTCGCTTCTTGCGCCATGACCTTATCTCAGACTTCGTCCTCATTACTAAGATCCTCTATTTGATGCCGGCCTTGCCAGCCTTGCGACGAATTTTCTCATCGACGTAACGGATCCCCTTGCCCTTGTATGGCTCGGGGGGTCTGAAGCCCCTGATCGTCGCGGCGGTCTGCCCGACAAGCTCCTTGTCACTACCCTTGATGGTAAAGAACAATCCCTTTTCACCGACATCGACTTCTATCCCCTTTGGCAGATCGAACTCGACAGGATTTGAATAACCCAGGTTGAAAATGAGCTTGTTGTTCCCATCCTTCTTGACCCTGTAACCAACACCCTCCAGCTGTAGTTTCTTCTCGAAACCGGTTGTAACTCCAACAACCATGTTGGCCAAAAGAGCGCGCGCCAGGCCCTGAAAGGCCCCGAACCTGCGCTCCTTTGAAACGCGGTCCACCAGGATCGTCGAGCCTTCTACCTTCACCTTGACGTGAGGAGGAAGATCTCTTTTCAGAGTGCCCTTGGGACCCTTGACGGAAAAAACACCGCCCCGCAGGTCGACCGTTACGCCCTTGGGAATTTCTATTGGTTTTTTGCCTATCCGGGACATGCATTTACCTCGAACGCTTGTTTACTGTTACCAGATCTCGCAAAGCACTTCGCCACCTACATTAAGACGACGTGCATCGTGATCAGTGATGACACCATTGGACGTGGATACTATGGCGACGCCTAGCCCGGATTTGACCTCCGGGATCTTCTTGGCTGCGCAATAGACACGACGTCCGGGCTTGCTTATCTTTTTCATGTTGTGAATCACCGGCTCGTTGTCTCCCATGTAACGAAGATTGACTATGATCTCCTTGTGGATACCGTCACCCTCGTCAAATGAGAATCCCTCTATGAAGCCCTCGTCGCGAAGGATCTCCACGACGCGAGCCTTGATCTTGGACATGGGAACTCGCATCGACTTGTGTTTGGCCATGCCGGCATTGCGAATTCTTGTCAGGAGATCTGCAATTGGATCAATCATCTCTTACCTCACCAACTCGCCTTGATAACGCCTGGCAGCTCACCCCTGAGCGCCAGTTGCCGCAGGCAAATTCGACACATGTTGAACTTCCGATAGTAAGCGCGCGGCCGACCGCAGAGCGGACATCGATTGCGGTGTCGAACCTTGAACTTCGGCGTCTTTTTCATTTTGGCAAATGAGCATTTCCTTGCCACGATTGCCTCCTCCTACTTCCTGAAAGGCATACCGAGCATCTTAAGAAGCTCGAAGCCCTCTTCGTCTGTGCCAGCCGACGTTACGAATGTCACATTCAATCCCTTGATCTTGTCTATCTTGTCGTACTCAACTTCCGGGAAGATTATCTGCTCCCGTATACCCAGCGAGTAGTTCCCTCGACCGTCGGACCCTTTTTTCGAGACGCCCTTGAAGTCACGCACTCGGGGCAACGCGAAGGAAACCAGTCGATCCAGGAACTCCCACATCTTCTCCCGCCGCAATGTCACCGTACATCCGATGGGCATGCCTTCGCGCAACTTGAAGTTGGCGATTGAGCGTCGGGCCTTGGTGATAATTGGCTTCTGACCGGTAATGCGATTGATCTCGTCAGACGCAGAGTCGAGAATCTTTGCGTTTGTAATCGCCTCTCCGAGCCCCATGTTGAGCACGATCTTGGTCAACCTGGGAACCTGCATCACGTTCTTGTACCCGAAGCGCTTTTTGAGCGCTGGAGTGACCTCGTTTGAATATTTACCCCGCAAGCGGGCTATTTCTTTATCGCTCATCTTTCCAGTTCCTAGTCAAAAACGGTTCCGGATTTGACGGCTACCCTTACCTTGGTTCCGTCATCACTTTTGGTAACCTTCAGTCGCGTTCCCTTACCGGTTTTTCCGTCGAGAAGCATCACATTAGAAGCATGAATCGGAGCCTCGATGTCCACGATGCCACCCGTCGGGTTGGCCTGCGTGGGCTTCTGGTGCTTTTTCATCATGTTCGCCTGTTCAACGATGACAGCATCTTTCTCTTTTACGACCCTGATGACCTTGCCGGACTTGCCCTTGTCCTTGCCGGCGGTTATCACCACCATGTCACCTTTTCTAATACGCATCTTAAACTCTCTTTCTCGCAGCACCCGGGCTAGAGAACCTCAGGAGCCAGCGAGACTATCTTCATGAACTTCTTTGCCCTCAGTTCGCGAGCCACCGGTCCAAAAATCCGCGTCCCGATCGGCTCGTTCTGCGGGGTCACCAGCACTGCTGAGTTTCCGTCGAACCTTATGAATGAGCCATCAGGGCGAGGAATCTCCTTTGCCGTACGAACAATGACAGCCCGCGCGATCTCACCCTTCTTGACCTTCGAGTTGGGCATGGCCTCGCGAATGGACACGACGATCACGTCGCCGATGGTTGCGTACTTACGCTTGGAGCCACCGAGCACCTTGATGCACATGACTTTCCTGGCTCCGGAGTTGTCCGCCACGCTCAGCGTTGTTTGCATCTGGATCATGGCTACACCTCTACCGCCTTCAGGATGATGCGCATCACAACCCAGCGCTTGTCACGAGACAGGGGGCGAGACTCCTTGATCTCTACAACGTCTCCCACCTTGCATTCGTTATTTTCATCGTGCGCCATGAAGCGCGATCGACGCGTCACGATTTTCTTATAGCGACTGTCGGTAACCCTGCGTCGCACTTCCACGACGACCGATTTGTTCATCTTGTCTTTGTAGACACGACCGGTCATTACTCGTTTTCCATCACTAGGCACGGTCTACTCCTCTTGTGCTTCAGCATCGGACATGCTGGCAGCTTCACTCGATCGTTCGGCAAGAACGGTCTTTATCCGGGCGATCTCACGCCGGGCAATTTGAATGGTGCTGGTATTGTCGAGCTGGTGCGTAGCGTTCTTGAGACGGGCCTGAAACAAGTTGTCAACCGCCTCTTTATGGAGGTTGATAAGATCCTCAACGCTGCGCTCCCTGAGTTCCTTTGCTCTCACAGCGCACCTCCTCGAGTGATGAATCGGGTGGCTACCCCTAGCTTCTGTGCAGCCAGGTTGAACGCTCGTCTTGCAACAACCTCATCTACACCGAAGATCTCGTAAAGAACCTTGCCCGGCTTGATCACCGCAACCCACTCCTCGGGACTTCCCTTACCTTTTCCCATCCTCGTTTCAGCGGGCTTGCTGGTGAGTGATTTGTCCGGAAAAATGCGGATCCAGAGCTTGCCGGATCGCTTGACATGTCGGCTCACCGCCATACGAGCAGCCTCGATCTGCCGCGCTGTTATCCATCCGCATTCAATCGCCTGGAGACCGAAGTCACCAAAAGAGACATCGCAGCCACGATAGGCTTTGCCGCGCATACGCCCTTTCTGGTACTTGCGATATTTTACTTTCTTGGGACTGAGCATATCGCTATCCTACTTGGGTGACGGTGCTTTCTTGAGCACCTCTCCCTTGAATATCCAGGTTTTCACACCAATGATGCCGTAAGTTGTATGCGCCTCGGCGAAACCGTAGTCGATGTCGGCCCTGAGGGTATGCAACGGTACCCGGCCGGCCTTGTATTTCTCACGCCGTGACATCTCCGCTCCGCCCAGCCGACCCGCACACTCGATCCTGATTCCCTTGGCTCCGAACTTCATTGCGGTGGTGAGGGCCTTCTTCATGGCCCGCCTGAAGGCTACCCGGCGCTCTAGCTGCGTCGCAACGTTCTCTGCAACCAGCTGGGCGTTGGTCTCGGCCTTGCGCACTTCCAGGATCTCAATAAAAACTTCGTTCGGCGTGAT
>JAUVAN010000323.1 GCA_030591725.1 Deltaproteobacteria bacterium | reverse complement strand
GTCCGCCAGGGGCAAGAGCTCGGTATATGAAAGCACAACCCGCTTCTCGCCCGTTGCCGGCACCGGGTAGATCCTTGCGCGGAAGGTCCGCCCGTCTACCCACTCCAGCAACGCCGGGTCGAACGTCCTGGCGCGAACTGCTGCCTCGTAAGTGGCCGCCGCCTGCTTGCGCTCGATCATCTCGCCGTCGACCAGCACGCCGTCGACCTCCCATGCAAATCTCTCAACGGACGCCCCTTGCGGAACGGTGAACCAGTACCATCCCTCGACGGGGACGCTGGACGGATTGAAGAAACGCTGGTCGACAGTTGTGTGTGCGATGCCGTCCCTGATGAAAATCCTCACACTCTGGAAGGTAATCTGGAGTTCCTGTGGAGGTGATCCCGGACGGTCCCGATCGATGCCGTATATCTGTCCTGACGCCCTGGCTCCCAGTCCGGCGAGCAGCTCCCGATCGGCCATACCTCCGGTCCAGTCCTCCCAGAAGGAAACCGGTTCCACGAGGGGCTCGCCTTTCTTGACGATGACGGCACGCTCTCCGCTCTGAACCTCGGTCCTTCCGCCGGGGGACTCCACCACGGCCAGTCCACGCGCGACGTAGATCGTGACGCCTTCCGGTTTCATTGCGATATCCAGACCCACGTCAGATGCCGTCACGGTGATGTCGCCCACCCTGAACACTGCCATCTCCTCCTCGTCCTTCGGAACGTCCGCCCAGATCTCTCCAGCGCTCAGCGCGATCTCCTCGCCGCTGATATCGGCCACCGTACCGCCTCTCAGGAAAACCCCTGTTCCGCTGCCCAGCCGTATCAGGGCGCGCGCGCCTTTTCCCAACGAGATGCCCGCGTTCTGCGGCAACATCGCGCCGGTAATGAGGCGTTGACGATCTTCTCCCACGCCGAGCCATACGTCACCCGCGGCCAGCTCGACCCGCGAACTCAACGGCGGCGCCTTGTCCGGAGGTGGTGGATTTCCACATGCGATAAACACAAAGACCACGACCACGAACGCACAGAACAACCTATTCATGATTTCTCCTTCTCATCTTCTTTGGCGTAGAGCACACCATTATACACAGCTAACGTATAAAAGCCCCCGACGTTCAGCCGTGAATCGATTCGGTTTTGACGTGCGGCGTGCGATTGAGATCTAAATGGTATTGTCGGTATTCGAGATGGAAGGACCGCACATGAAAACCACCAGGAAAAGAAAATGGGGGACGGACTTCAGAAGTTGCGCAACACCTCGTCAGACGAAGGTTGTGCTGTCTCAACTCTGAGTCCTCAGTACAAGCATCCTCGGCTGCATCGCCCCGGTTTCCTCCTGTTGTATAAGCGTATCCCGATACTGCCTCGCCTTCCGGTATATTGGTAAACTTCTGAAGTCCGTCCCCGAACTCTTCCCCGAACTCTTACCCGAACTCTTATAGATCGACCGCCGCGTCGTCCACGGTCACTGCGAACGCGCCTTAGGGCGCTGGAGGAAACGGCGCGAAGGGAAACGGATCCGCTGAAACCATCACAGTCACCGTCAGCGAAAATCCGACAAACAAAATGCTCAACGTTCTCATTTCAAACCCCCTTTTTTTCGGTCTTCTTCTCTTGTTTTGAAAACATCAGTAAATTTCCGGGACCACTATTTCAGTGACACTGGCAGCACCCGAGTAGTCGACATTGAGAACGACTTCATCTCCCGATGCTGATAAGAAAATCGTCCAACTTGAGTGAATAAAATCGGTGATTCCATCACCATCAAAGTCCGAAGCAAATCGATACACAGAATTTGCCTGATTTATTACTTCATTGTCGGAAATCATAGACAGCAAAATGAAGTCATCCCACTCTTCATGCCCCTCAAAGTGAAAATATCTTCCTGGATAGTTTGGCATTCCCGAATCGGATACAGAGGTGCCAAGAATGAAATCATCAACTTCGTTTCCAGACATGTTACCTGGCATGATTATCTTCCAAACGCTTTCAGTGTCGTATAAATCTGTGTGCGTCTCAAAATCAGCGACAATCACAGTATCCATCACGTCGGGCAGCAGGTGTTGACCTGGTCCTAAAAAATCGTCGAATACCAACCAGCCACCGGTCTCCACTAGCGGTGACTGAGTCGTGTCAAAAGCATCCTGCAAGAACGTTCCCAACTCTGGATAACCGTCAAAGTCGACGTCGCCCATTGAATAAATCGAACCTAGATCTGCGTTGTTTCCCAGATCCCAATCTCCGGAGATGATTGAATTTTGAACGGACGAGATAATCGCGCCCTCAGTCAATACATCTACCTCGGAGAACAAATTCTCATCGCCAAAGACGAGCGCGGTGTGTGTAACACCCGCGTCTGCGATACCGGAAGAATAGTCGCGCAGCTCCGTTGCTATATCGGCCAGACCGTCGCCGTTGTAGTCCGCCATGGATGAAAAGCTACCAAAACTTGTCGGGGTGATTTCGGATGTCGGAGTACAACCAATTGGGCAGGGAATTACAACATCCGCTGATTCCAACGTCAGATTCTGGTTTGGTGAGCTTCTTCCATGGAAAACGAGTACTTTCTCCGTGAAGACCGTTTCGGCAAAATCATTATAGAAAGAAAAAACAAAATCAGAATATCCGTTTCCGTTCAGATCTGAGTATCGATTTGACAGCGGATGAAGATAGAAGGCCCGCCCCGCGCCCTCGGTTATTGAAAAGACTGCATCGGACTCAACAAGTGCAGTTTCATTAACAACGCCACTAAAAACAAACACGTTTGCCGTTACAGTTGTGTAGTCACTTGAGTCCTCGTAATAGGAATACTGAATGCTCATTTCCGCAAATCCGTCTCCATTCGTATCCGGCAGCAGAACAGCCGGTCCCAGCCAGAAATCGTTGCCCGGATCGAACGACCCCTCCACTTCAAACTCCACGACCTTCTCCGCCTCTGCCACCTGTCCGCCTTTTTCGTCCAGGTTGAAGAATGCCCACCCTTGAACCAAGTAGGGCTGCATTTCCCCACCGGGCTCGATGAGCTTCCAGTACATGATGTCCGGTACGCCGTCGCGGTCGAGGTCGCCGGGGGCCATGCCGACGAACATCTCCCAGGTGTACGACGAAGCTCCCGTCTCGCACTCGGGCGACGTCACCGACTTGACGCGGAAGAAGTGCACCCCGCAATCGAGATCGCAGGTCACGATGTGCTCGAATCGGTCCGTTCCGAAAGGCTGGTAGTCGGTAGAGCGATACACCACGTCGGTGAACGCGCGGTCCAGCGCTATCTCCAGGCGGTACTGCGTTGCGCCGTCAGCCTCTTCCCAGATGATACGTGGCCGACGGTCCCTGATATGCCTCCCCGACAGCGGGAAGATCAGTCTCGGTTCGTTCAGGGTATCGTCGCCGCACGCATCCAGCGCGTCGGGCGCCTCGCAGGAGGTCGCAAGTTCCGGACACCACTCCTCCCCTGTATCCGTGTCAGTATCCGTGTCCGAATCTGTGTCCGTCGATGCGTCCCCCCCCGTCCGGATCGTCGTTGCCGTGACTCTTCGAACACGCAACGACACCAACGCCCACCGAACAAACGAACAGCAAAACAAGCAAGTTTCTCATTCTGTTTTTTCCCCGCTGAAAACAAAACCTGAAGAAACGGAGGGACGTCTCCCCTATCTCTACTCGAAGATATTTCTGGGAAGTCCCGATTGTCTGACGATAGACAGAAGAGTGCCCCGCTTCAGTTCATTGTGATCAGGCACTGGAATTGTGACGGTTGAACCCTCGCCGCGTTTTTGCATCACAACGTGACTGCCCCTCCTTCTCACTTCCACGAAATCATGACGCGAGAGAATCTTGCAGACATCTCGGCCGGACAGGACCCGTAGCCTACCCAACGGCAACCTCCAGGGTTGTGAAATAGACTTCGGAACTCTGGCGTCGTTCGATTTCCGAAGGATCGGCTGTCTCGAAGAAAAGCTCTAGCGCTTCCGCAAGGTTGGCCTTGGCCTCTTCCACCGTTGCTCCCTGACTGGCGATGTCCAGCTCGGAACACAACGCTACATAACCGTCCCCTTCTCGTTCGATCATGACGGTGAGCTGCATTTTATTCATTGTCGGCCTCTTCGGTTTGCCTGTTTTCCACGCGGAAAATCATATGAACATCTCTATTGTCCTTAACAATCAGTAGATTATCAATCAAAAATGATGGGCCGTAAGGATCCAAACCCTACCTGCGCGGGGGCTTCGGCTCGATATTCGACCTTCAATCACACGTTTTCGAGTACCATCTCTGTCTCTTTGGGCGCCAGTTCGCTGGACAGGTCTTCGATGGTGAACTTCTTTCCGTCAAAGGAAATCGTGTACAAATTGAACGGCACGGCTCGCCGCAGCGGCACGCCTCTCAACTTGACCGAAAGTTCCACGTCGGACGGAACCGTGAGGCCCATATCGATCATATAGAGACCGGTCTGATATGCCGGAACGTCGCCGGAGACGGGATACGCTTCCTTCCCCTGAACTGCAGCCAGAGACAGCTGCGCCTCCACGTCTTTCCAGACCAGAATCTTGAGGGTCGATTTTCCGGCGAATACTTGAGTTCGTTTGAGACCGCGCTCCAGAGCCTTTGTCTTGCTCGCGTCCTTTCCTTTCCTTGCCTCCAGGATCATTTTGGCCAGGCGAGCGGCGGAATGTAACCTTGCCCACAACCTGGGATCCGTGGGCCCCGGCTCTCCTTGCGAGGAGGCAACCTTGCGCTCCAGACGCAACGCCTCGTCGATCT
>JAUVAN010000146.1 GCA_030591725.1 Deltaproteobacteria bacterium | reverse complement strand
GGGTGGCGAAGACCGGCGTGGCTCCCTCGTATGCCACCAGGGTTTGTTGTGACAGGTCGATATCTATCCAGCGTTCACCCGGCGACAGATCTTCCGGCGGCTGGACCTGTTGGGCCAGGGCCACGACCCTTCTGCGTACGTAAAGGTTTTCCCCGACCTTTGCGTAGCGCTTTCCCTTTCTCTTCATCTCGCCCATGTACGGAACATGGCTGTACCGGCTTAAGCGTTCCCCGGACTTCAGAGGTCCATTCTCCACCTTCTGTTCGAGCAGCTTGACTCCACGGCCAACGATGAACGCCACGGGCAGCGGGGTGCGGTGATCGATCAAGATCCCTTTGAGATCGGAGGGTTTGGCATCGTAGAGCTTGTCGGCCTGGATGAAACGATTGCGGACGGTGCGCTGATAGGTGACATCTTCTTGCGCGACTTTGTCGTCCGTGCTCACGTAGTACCCCTTGGCCATTCGCAGATGCACGTACGAGGGCAAGGCATGAGGATCGACAACCCCTCCGTCCCCGTCGGTTTCCTCTTCAACGGGCTTGTGAACAACGGCGGGCTCTGCCGCAACCGGGGTGGTGATCCCCGCGTCCGGGCCACGCATTTTGTCGGAACCGGCCGCTGATGCCGCCCTGGCGAAAACCGCCTGGAGGGTATCATCATTATCCTGGACCGCCGCAGCGTGGGCCTCGCTGTGCCCGCTGTGTGCTTCGATCAACTTGAAGATAGCCCTGGTTTCCTGGATTTCCTCACTCGTGGGAATACGCCAGTACTCGGGCGTGCCGTCCTCCCTGGCGTACTTGTAACTATACGGGAGCGGATTGTTGAGCCTGGGCTTCGGGGGTGCGGGTGCGAAGGTGACCGGTTTTGTTCCGACGTTAATTCCCAGACCGTCGCAGATGAAGCCTCCACCCGAAATCTCGTGCCATCCCCTCGCGCATCCCCTGGTGGATACTCGCTCACTCACGCGAAAAGTGGAACCCCGGCGAGCGTACCCGATGGTCCTGGAGTCGGACCTGGGCTGAGTCTTGATCTGGGTATGGAAGTGGTAGGCCACCGCATACATCGGGAATTTCTCTTCGATGTTCTCTTCCTCGTCGCCGTCCTCGATCGCTTCCCCGGCCTCGCCGATGGAGACCTTGTCCTCGTCGGATTGCGCGCCGACCGGGGGTTCGCCGTCGATCTTTTCCAGATCTGAGGGGTTTTCCGATTCGAGCAGCGCGGTCTCGTTGACCAGTGTCGGATCTGCCGTCACACCCTCGCCCACGTCCACGATTTTCTCGGGGAGGAGTTCCTTGACGGATGAAATGGGGGATTGCCCGGCATTGTCGAAACACTGCCACAGACCGAAGGCTGACAGGCCCCCGAGGATCACGGCGGCGATGATCGTCTTGGCCCGAGATCGACCTGTTTTTTTACGCTTTTTTCGGTTCTTTCGCCTGGTCATCTTCGGGCGCCTCCTCGTCAATATCGAGAATGATATCTCGCGTCGAACAAGTCCAGAAATCGACCTAGCCCGAAAAATTCACCGGGCTGTAAAACCAACGCATGATCGGATGTGGATATTTCCGGGCGCGAAGAAGAAGTGGACTGTGGACTTGGTGGACTGAGTGGACTGGCTATTCAGCGCCCTCAGAGCCCCCACCCTCTTTGCCCTCTTCTTCGTCTTCGGGGAGCATCTGGGAGGGGATGATCTCCCCGGACTGCATCTTCCTGTACTCTTCGAGCAGTTCTTTGCCGCGCTCCAGGTTCTCTTTGCGAACACGGAAGATGACCGCGTTCTGGGCACGCGGCATCAACTGGTTCATCATCCCCGTACCCATCCGATTCTGTACGATGAACTCGATCTCGGAGTTGCCGAGAAAAGCGGTCAGCAGATCCGCCTCGATGGGATCGCCTATGCGCACCAGCTCTACGAAATTTCCATCAGGGGCCATGTGGTCCTCCATGTTCGTTATGCATTCACCCAACAGTGTACAACGGTAATCGAGCCCACGTCATCAGTTGTGAATGCGCTCGACATTGAAAACATCTTTATACTGTTTGAGCGCTCGAATCACGTTGTTTAACTGCTTGAGATCCTTGACGTGGAAAGTGAAGGTGTTCACCGCGTGGTTGATGTCGTCCACGTCGCAGTGGGCGGAGTCGATGTTGATGCCCGCCGACTGGAAGGCGTTGCTGAGATCGGCGAGGAGACCGGCCCTGTTGCTGGTGAGCACCTGAAGGCGAACCGGTCGCTCGGACACGGCATTGGGGGACCACTGAACCCTGGTCTGCCGCTCCGGATCGAGCGCCGCAGCCTTGGAACACCCGCGACGATGAACGACGATGCCCCGCCCCCCCTTGCTGACGTAACCGACCACGAACTCTCCCGGTAGCGGATTGCAGCACCGAGCGAAGCGGATGAGCAAATTGTTCACCCCGTCGAGGGTTATGCCGGATTCCTGACCCTTCACCTTGCGGATGACTTTCTCGAACGGGCTCTCCTTGCTCTCGGAGGGCGGGCTCTGCCGCTTGTCCTCCGGGAGCAGTCGATCCACCACGTCGCCCTTGTCGATCTTTCCGTACCCGACCGCAGCGAGGAGCTCTTCCGCATTGTTCATCTTGTAGGCCCCGGCCACCTTGTCCACTTCGCCCGACTTGCTCATTCTGTTGAACGAGCATCCGTACCGGCGCAACGACTTCTCCACCATGTCCCGGCCTGCCTGCACAGACTGCGCGCGTTGTTCGGTTCGCAGGTAGGATTTGATCTTGTTGCGCGCCTTGCTCGTGACCACGACTTCCAGCCAGTCGGCCGACGGTCGCTGGGTCTTGGACGTCGTGACCTCTATCGAGTCACCGTTCTTGAGCTGTGTGCTGAAGGGCACCTGCACTCCGTTTACCCGGGCGCCTGTGCAGTGGGCACCCACCTCCGAATGGATGGCGTAGGCAAAATCCAGGGGGGTCGCGTCCTTTCGCAGGGATATGACATCTCCGGCGGGGGTGAAGACGAACACCTCGTCCAGGAAGAGGTCCACCTTGACCGAATCGAGGAACTCCTGTGAATCCTTGAGCCCGTCCTGGTGCTCGAGTATTTCCCTCAGCCAGTTGAACGCCTTTGCCGATTTCTCGGGTATTCCTTCCTTGTAAGCCCAGTGGGCGGCGATCCCGTACTCGTTGACGCTGTGCATCTCATCGGTTCGGATCTGGATCTCCATACGATTGCCGCCGGGACCAATCACCGTCGTGTGCAACGATCGGTAGTGGTTGGGCTTGGGCATGGCGATGTAGTCCTTGACGCGCCCGGGCACCGGAACCAGCTTGGCGTGGATGAGGCCGAACACCGCGTAGCACTCCGGCACGTCCCCACATATGATCCTGAAAGCGATGGCGTCGTACACCTTCTCGTAGTCGAGCCCCTTGGAAGCCATCTTCTGGTAAATCGAGTAGAGGTTTTTCTGACGCCCGGAGACCGAGACCTGGAGACTCGCGTCCGCCATGAGCTTCATGAGATCTTTTCTGGTTCGTTCGATGTACGCTATGCGAGATTTCTTGCTCTTGGCGACCTGCTTCGCGAGATCGACGTAAATGTCGGGCTCGAGATACTTGAACGCCAGATCATCGATGTCGGCTTTCAGCCAATGGATCCCCAGGCGGTTTGCCAGGGGTGAATAGATGTCGCGAGTTTCCTGAGCTATCCGTTCCCGCTTGTTCTGATCCAGGTGCTCCAGGGTGGACATGTTGTGGAGCCGATCGGCGAGCTTGATGACCAGAACCCTTATGTCCTGCGCCGTGGCGACGAGCATCTTTCGGAAACTCTCCGCGTGGCGCTCCTCTCGCGGAACGAAGGCCACGTTGGACAGCTTGGTCAGGCCGTTCACGAGATCGCTTACTTCTTCACCGAAAATCTCAGCGACCTCTTCTAATGTTGTTGGAGTATCCTCGACTGTATCGTGAAGCAACGCCGCGCAGATGGATGCGGCGCACAACCCCATGTCCGCAACGATCTTCGCCACCGCGACCGGGTGGATCATGTAGGGTTGACCGGAACGACGAACCTGTCCATCGTGCTTCCTGGATGCAAAAATATAGGCCCGTTGTATGGGAGAAGAATCACCATCTGGATGATGACTATTATAACTCTTGAGAATATCTTCTATCCGGATCATTAAGGAGCTCGAGGCCAATACCTGTCAAGTCAAGTGACAACACCGGCGCTTCGACCGGTATCGCCTCCCCCCTCATCTCAATCATGTAGTATATTTACGTATTTGCAAGAGTGCAATTATAGGTTCTACTTTTTAAAAAGGAGCATCTGTCATGAATATCGACTTTATCAGGGAGCTGACTCTCCATTTGGAGGCGCGATATCCGCTGATATTCCTCAAGACCGGCGAGGAGAATCGGGCACTCGAACTGCTTGACGTCGCCACCGGGAAAGCCGGACGCCGGCTCATTCGGGCACGTGAGCTCGGCAGCGCGGTCGATCTGAAAAAGGCCCTGACCAGGTGCGACAGCGACGAGTCCGTGCTGGTGCTCGACAGCGTGCATCGCACTATTAACGACCCGGATGTGGTTCGCCTCCTGGCTGATTTCGGCAGGATCGATCCCAAAGCTCCGGGCGGAACCGCAGTTATCCTGACGCCGTGGACCGAGGTTCCGGTGGAATTGACGAGGATGAGCGCAGTGCTGGAGCTTCCGTTGCCGACGCGCGAGGAGCTCCTGGAGGTGTTGAGCGAGGTATGTGCGCAGGTCGGAGTGCTGCAGACGGAGGATGACGGCAAGGCGCTCGTGCGGGTGGGACAGGGACTGGAGATGGAGGAAGCGGCGAGGGCTTTTCGCAAAGCGATGATCGGCTGGCCCACGGATGCCGCGGGCGCGAGAATGTCGGTCGAATCCGACAAGCGTCGCGCTCTGCGACGAAGCAATGTGCTCGAGCACGTGGAGGCGCCCACGGACATGGGAGACGTGGGAGGTCTGGACCAGCTCAAGTCCTGGTTGAGTTCCCGGGCCGGCGCGTTTTCACGAAAGGCGCGTGATTTCGGGCTGCCGGCGCCCCGTGGTCTGCTGCTCATGGGAATCCAGGGATGTGGAAAATCACTGGCCGCCAAGGCCGTCGCCGGTTTCTGGCGCTTGCCCCTGGTGAGGCTGGATCTCTCGGCCGTCTTCGGCCAGCCCCGCCCTGAGGAGGCACTGCGCCAGGCGCTGAAGGTAGCCGAAGCGATGTCTCCAATGGTCTTGTGGATAGATGAAATTGAAAAGGGTTTTGACAACAAGGGTGAAGGCCCCTCCGCCCGGATCCTGGGCGGGATGGTCACATGGCTCCAGGAGAAGCAGCAGGAGGTCTTCGTTGTCGCGACCGCGAACAGGGTGGAGGCGCTCCCCCCGGAGCTTCCGAGAAAGGGTCGTTTCGACGAGATCTTTTTCGTGGATCTTCCCGACAGACACGAACGGCAGGAGATTCTCTCGCTCCATCTCGCCCGGCGGGGGCTCGATCCGGGGCGCTACAATCTGGACGACCTGGCCGAACTCACAGAAAAATTCACGGGCAGCGAGCTGGAACAACTGGTGATCTCCGCGATGTACTTTGCCTTTGGGAGGAACGAGAAACCCAACGACGCGGATCTGGCACGCGCCCACCGGGAGACGGTGACCCTGTACGAAACGTTCGAGCCGGAGATAAAGAAGCTTCGTGAATGGGCGCGCAAGAGAGCGCGTCCCGCGTCAACCGATCGCAAAAAGATCGATATGTTTTCCGACGATCGCAAGGAAGGGAAGACTTCAAAATGAAGATGAGCATTACAAAAGTGGTGCCCATTTCCATCGAAAAGGCCATCGGCGCATACGGCAACATGGAGTTTTACACGGCGCGGCAGAAGGACGCCGGCGCGATTACCGTCGATGTCCTCGAGACCGAGGATCTCCCGGATGGAAAGTTTCGTTTCAGTGTCAGGGTTACCGAGCCGTCGCGGGTGCCGAGTTTCCTTCGCAAGTCGGATGTGGACACCTATGTGGACGACAGCGTGCTCGATCGCGAAACACAAACCCTGACCTGGAAGATCACACCGTCGGTGGCGGCCGATCTGTTCAAGATGAGCGGCCGAGTGGATTTTGCGGCGCAGGGAGATTCAACCCGCGTGACCTACAACGTGACCATGGAGGTGAAGATCCCGCTGCTCGGCAGGAAAGCCGAGAAGCACGGTCTCGCGAAGACCGAGGAGGCGTGCGAGCAGCAGTCTGCTTTCCTGGAAAAGTGGATCAACGAGCAATCGCCGTCTTGATATAGGCGAACATGTCCGACTCCATACTGTAGCTGATGGTGTGACCTGTCCCGGGGTACTCTTTCAATTCGACATCCCATCCCTTTTCGCGAAGCAACTTGACGGTTTTCCGGGCGGGCTCGATGGGAACCATGTTGTCCGCGTCCCCGTGGAGCGCGCGGATCGGAACGGATTTCGTTACGCCCGGAGATTTTCCATCTATCAGGGTTTGTGGAATGGCGCCGCTCACCGGTATGGCCGCGCGGATTTTTTCCGGGTGCCGCACCGCGACGGCGAAGGAGACCATCCCGCCCTGGGAGAACCCGGTGACAACGGGCTTGCCCTTCATTGGTACATTTACGGAAAGCCAGTCGAGCAGGTTCCCGATCAGATCGGCCGCCGCGCCGATCCCTTCTCCGAGGGATTTATTGGATCGGTAGGGGATACTGATGAAAAACCAGGAGAAGCCGGGGCCGTATGCGGTGGGAGCCCTCGGCGCGATGATCCTGGCCTCGATGGAAAGGGTTTCGTAGAGGCTGATGAAGTTTCCCGGAGAATCCCCCAGACCGTGGATCGCCACAACCACTGGGAGTTTTTCTTTTTTGTCCGCCCCCGCAGACAGGTATTCAAGGTACTCGAGAGGAGGCGCCGTTTTCTCGGCGACCGCTTTTTGCGTCGACGTCCCGGACGACGTCTGCGCAACCTCCGACCTCGTGCAGCCGATTGCAACGGCGACACAAAAAAATAAAACCAGGGACAACGCCCATGCCGGGAGTCTTCTGAATCTATTCATCATGCCGCATATTCTACAGCCTGTCCGTGGATGAAGGAAGGGGGACTGTCTACTCGGGAATGATAACTCCCTTGAGTTGCATGCCGGTCATGTCGCTGTAGGTGTAGGGACTGAGGCCTACGGGAACGGAAATGTACGTTTCGGTGTCGGGGTCGAACTTGTATGCGGCGTTTGCAGCAAAGTCGACGGCCCACACGTAGCCTTCGAAATCCGCAGCCACACCAACCAATTCTACCCCCATATCGTAGGCGCCCGCGACGATCATGCTCTCCTGGTCAATCTTGTACAGTGTGCCTATGGTATCGGCGGCCCACACGTAGCCGGCGCTCTTTTCAACGCCCACAGCGATGCCGCGAAGCCAATCGGCACCCATCACCTCAACTTCCTCCAGGGATCCATCCGCCGGATCATGGCGGGATACAAAACATCCGCCGCCGACCCACACTCGTCCCTGGGAGTCCGCCGTGATGCCGTAGCCGTCCAGTAAAGTTACGATTTCCGAAATTTGAAGGGTGCTCATATCCACCCGGAAGATCGACAGGGAATATGGTGACGTAGCAAACACCCAGAAGCCGTCGTTGCCATCGACGACCCCTCCATAACAGCAACCGGCACCGACATCGGTCTGGTCGACTATTGCGCCGTTGTCCCCATCCAATTTGTAAACCACCTGTGGCGTGCTTCCACAGGTGCCTACCCACACGTTACCACCCAAACCGCTATCCTGGTCTTCCTTGCCGTCCCATGCTGTAGCTCTGGCCCCACTGGACAGGGGCAACTCCGTATGCCACAGCATGCACTCGTCTTCACCCCATAGCAGGACATTGGCCGGCCCGTTGGACGTTTCGATCGTCCCGTTATCGTTGTTGTCCACGCAGTCGTTCATCGCGGCGGCGAACTTGGTTACCGAGTTGGAAAGACGGTTGGTTACTACTGCGTCCCCGTGAAGGTTGACCGAGGTGCGCGATGGGTCACAGATTGAAGGGCAAGTGCGGTAGCGGGCCACCTCTATCGCGGTTTGTGTGTCGACCTTGGACAATGTGTTCTCATCGCTATTTGCGATCCAGATAAACGAAATCCCCCCTTCCGGCCCGGTATCGGTATCCGTGTCGGTATCCGTGTCCGTATCCGAGTCCGTATCGGTGACTCCCGAGTCGAGATCGTCCGAGGCGGGACGCGTCCCGCTCGAAAAACAGCACGTCAGTATCAGCGACATGAAAAGACAAACCACCCCGACGACGAGCGCGTTTGCAGTTGGATGTAAAGGCGTTCTCATTATCAATCCCCAGTACTTAGTTTACCACCCGATGCTTGAAGCCGTCGAGAAGTCCGGGAGGTATATTGTAATGTGTCCGCAACCCGCGTGAGGGGTTCATGTTTTCTGAGTGGAAGTGTGATAACATCGTACAAAGGTGAAATGTGGGGAAGGACAAGAAAACCAAATGGGAAATCTCAGTCAAAATGTAACCAACCATGAAGCAGGAAAAGTGCCGACTTTGAAAAAATATCCGGTAGTATTTTTGATATTGCTGAGTGTGTGCTGCCAATGTGAAAGGCAAAACGATCTTGAGGGCGTAGACCAAGTGGTCATTGATGAGCTGGAAAGGCTCGGCGTAAATACGGACGGAAAGGCCGAGGTAGAAGAAAAGAAATTGCCAGAAGTTTTGGACGACTCACATTATGGAGTTGTTTGTCTTTGTTGTAGCGACGGTGGATATGACCTGGAAGAATATGCCGAGCAATGGGTGACCTACACCAAAGTCGATATAAAAGGTGATTGCTTTGAACATAAAATTGAAATTTTTGTAATAAGCAAGGACGAAGATATTGCATGTGTGTATTTGGCAGCAAGAGAAAACATGGCGGGGGGATTATATTCCATTAACAATGAATTTTGCCATATCTAATCGCAGATAAGGCTGTAAGGCCACCTTCGAACGGTGCCGGACACATTTGTAATAGTTTGTAATAGGGGTCAGACCCTCCCACTTGCCATTAGTTTCCTCCATTCCCAGAACGAACCTTTGCCACTGCGGATTCCGTCATTTATCACATCCACTAGGCAGCCAGGGCTCTTGGTGCATTGCTCCTTATATTGGCAGGCTACGATATCCAACATTTTATGGCAAGTAGGAGGGTCTGACCCCTAACGGACTTGACCCCTAACGGACGACCCCTAACGGACCCCTAACGGCTCCGCCCCTAACGTGCCGAATATTGGGGCGGGTTAAATATACGTCGCGACGCAGTAGAGACCGCTCAGGCGGAACGCGCCGGTGGTGGTCGTCCACTGCTCGAGCCCCGTGGCGGCATGAAAAACGTGCAGGCTAGCGCCGG
>JAUVAN010000237.1 GCA_030591725.1 Deltaproteobacteria bacterium | reverse complement strand
GCCATGATCCCGCTCACGATGAGCTTCGTGGCCGGACGCAAGGAAGAAGGCAGGCCGGGGGTTCTGCGCGCCTTCGGTTTCTCCATGGTCTTCGTCCTGGGGCTCTCGATCACCTTTACGGTCATGGGAATGGTCGCCGCGCTCGCCGGCAAGATATACGGCGACGTATCGGGAGTCTGGAACTGGATCGTCGCCGCCGTCTGCGTCGCCATGGGACTCCATCTCATGGACGTTGTGACCATTCCGATCCCGTCATTTGGAGACAGGATCCTACCCAGGACGCGAGGTCTTCTGGGCGCGCTGCTACTCGGCCTGTTGTTCGGGCTGGTCTCGGCTCCGTGCGCGGCCCCCATTCTCGTCGTGTTGCTGACCTATCTCGCGGGCTCGGGCGCTTCGGTTGCCTACGGCGGCACGTTGCTGTTGGTCTACGCGCTGGGACACAGCCTGCTGATCCTCATCGCGGGAACCTCAATGGGCGCGGCCCGCACACTCATCGAAAACAAGAAGATGACCAGGACAATGGACATCCTTCGCAAGGGAGCCGGCGCGATAATCGTACTCGTTGGCCTCTACTTCGGCTACAGGGGTTTGATATGAAAAAACAAGTCTACAAGTGCGGCATCATCCTGAGCGTGCTGTTAACGCTGGTGATGCTCACCGCGAGTTGCGGACAGGAAGTTGCGGCGCCCGCATCACAGGCGAGCAAGACCAATGTTGCGAGGATCGTGTTTGTCGACCAGAAGCAGGCATGCGACTGCACTCGCAAACGCATCGACGGCTCATGGGCTGCGCTGCAGGCTGCCCTGGGCGCTCGCAAGCACATTCCCGTCGAACGGATCCACATGGACACCGACCAGGCAAAGGTCGAGCCTTATGAGGAGATGCGCGCCATCATGGTGCTTCCGGCGATCTACCTGCTCGATGGATCCGAAAAACTGATCGACATGGTGCAGGGCGAGGTAACAACCGACAGTATCGGCCGCGCTCTACAATGAAGAAAATCATTCGTAGTGAGTCCACATGCAGAGTATCTTTACGGCCTTCTCTTCTTTGTACACCTGGTAAACCAAGCGGTGTTGAATGTTGATGCGCCTCGACAGCGCTCCCTTCAAATCGCCGACCAGTTTTTCATACGGAGGGGGACTCTGAAACGGGTTCTCTTTGATAACGTCAAGAAGGGTCTGAGCATTTGTCTTGAGCCCTGTCGATGCGAGCTTCTTGGCATCTTTCCTGGCACGTCTGGTAAAATATAGGCGCCACATTACCAGTCGAGATCTTCAGAACATTCGCCCAGTTCTTCATTCATCCCTTCTCTCAATGTTTCGCGCATTCCAGGAATAGAGAGCAGGAAAAGGGTTTCTTTTATTGCGTTCCAATCCTCCTCACTCACGAGAACGGCATTGCCCCGCTTGCCCGTGATGATTATGGGCTCGTGTGTATCTGCGGCTTCATCTATCAATTTATAGAACCTGGACCGTGCCTCTGTAGCGTTGACTGTCGTCACATCTGACCTCCCAATTACAAGCGTACGCCTTAACGTACGCCTCGTCAAGTGAAGCACACATTTTGATGGACTGACCTTCAGGGGTCGCTGCGCTGCTTGCCGGTCTCGTACAGCGCTACCAACTCGGCCACTGCGGATGTGGCAGGAAGAACTCCGGATGACACCTTGAGTTCGACTTCGGGCAAGGCAGCCGACACATTTTGGTCAGTGATGAACTTGTCCACCACGTGCTCCTCGAGCATCGCGTACATCCACCCGAGGCTCTGCCGGCTTCTCCTGCTATCGAACACGCCTGAAGAGCCGATGTTCTCCATGAAGTCCTGTACCACTTTCCAGATCTCCTCCACGCCTTCGTGGGCCAGGGAAGAGCATGTGTGGACGCGAGTCCGCCATCCTTCGGTCGCCGGCATGAGGTAGTGGATCGCGCGTTCGTATTCCACACAGGCCAATTGCGCACGCCGCTTGTTATCGCCGTCCGCCTTGTTGATGACGAGAGCATCCGCCATCTCCACCACGCCCCGCTTGATCCCCTGAAGCTCGTCCCCTGCCCCCGCGATCATCAGGAGGAGGAAGAAATCCACCATGGAACGGACGGAGATCTCGCTCTGACCGACACCGACGGTCTCCACGATCACCACGTCGAATCCTGCCGCCTCACACACCAGCATCGTCTCGCGGGTCTTGCGCGCCACTCCTCCTAGGGTTCCCCCCGTTGGAGATGGACGGATGAAGCAACGGGGATCGCGGGCGAGATCGTCCATTCTGGTCTTGTCCCCGAGTATGGATCCCCGCGTGCGGGTGCTCGATGGATCGATTGCAAGCACCGCAACCTTCTTTCCTTTATTGATCAGATCCCCTCCCAGCGCTTCGATGAAGGTGCTCTTACCTACCCCGGGAACCCCCGTGACGCCTATTCTGATGGAGTTTCCGGTGTGAGGAAGGATGCGCTTGATCACCTCCTGGGCCATGTCCATGTGGGCCCTGGAGTTGCTCTCCACCAGGGTTATCGTCCGCGCGAGGATTGTCCGGTCACCGGCCAGCACTCCCTCCACGTATTCGTCCATGGTGAGTTCTCTTCGAATGGACCGGGTCGGCCTGCCGTAGCTATTACCGTTTTCGTCTTGCATTTGCGTGAAGCTTACACGAACAGACGCGAGAGGGACAATATGGACTGTGAACGGGGGGAAGGATCCGGGTCGTTCGACTTAAAACGATCAGATAGCTCCCAATGTCTTGTCAATCATATCGGATTTCCGTTCCATCATTTCTTTTATGAGTTCGAGGGCTTTTTGAATCTGCTCTTTCTGCTCATCGATCGTCGCATTTGATTTTTGCGCCAAGTCTGCTGCTATCTGTTCAGCCACCTGGGATTCGATCGCGGCCAGGGTTGCTTCGTCTGCCGCAGCCCCTGCTTCTGCCTCACCTTTTGAGTAAAGCTCTGTCAAGAGAGCAGCCGTTGCCATCTCTATCTGTTTGGCAGATTTCCCTTCCGCGATCATCTTTGCGAGAGGATCGATATGTTTTCCGTATTTCTTTTTGGCTTGTGCAGGAGTGATAGATTTAAGAGTCACCCCTACATTAGAACTCACGGTGAAAATCCCCGACTTACCCGAGCATTTTGCGCCGATCTTGTTGATGACAATTTGGTAGCATTTACCTGGTCTTGCCCTGGGAGCGGCCCATGTAAATCGCCCGTTATTGGGCGTGGAGGTTGAAACGGTAGTCTTACCCGCCGGGACGGGGCCGGACTTGCCCTTGCAATTGGCGTACTTCATCGCTATCGACACATTGCCGCCGGAGTTGAACGAGGGATTCCACCTGATCTTTATCGGCTTTTTCCCCTGGAGAGTCGCTGTCGATCCGGCCCGGCAAGGTGAGGTGATCTCTACCCGGCATTTCTTGCCTGGTTTTTTTATCTTTTTCCATGGAGTTGGTTCTGCGAGCACCGGCGTTCCCAAAAACTGGGAACCAGACAACAGAACTACCAGTGCAGAGATCAGACAGACTTTTTTCATGAGGTCCTCCCTGGCGCGCGAGTCGCACAACACATGTTCGACGTATCCTCTACAATCCGCATTCTATCTTGAAGTGAGGAAATGGTGAGCGATCTTATTTTTTTTCAGGCGGTGTGTCCCATTCCTTCCCGCATGGGTGCCAGACACATTATGGCGGGGACACATTATGGCGGATCATATCAGGTGGATTTCGCCGTCAGGCGCGGTAAACTTGGGGCGGGGCTTTATATTTTCCGGGGAGGCGATTTATGAGCAGGACTATCTATTTGTGCGCGCTGTCGGCCGTTGCGATCTGTCTGTTCTGTGAGGAGTCGGCCGCTCAGGCGGCCGATCAGGAAAACCAGACGGAAGGACAGGAGACAAACACCGAAGAAACACCCCGACAAACATCAGCGGATCTCCGATTTACCGAGCCCCTGCTGTTGAGCCAGGGGACGCTCCAAATTGGAGGGACGGTCATGTTCGGGGTCACGCTACCACTGAACGACGAATCTGATAGTGGTTTCGGATACACGGTCTCACCAAGCGTCGGGATCTTTGTTATCGACAACCTGGAACTGTCGCTCTATGTCGGACACTACGGCGCCGTCGTTGGTGGCGATTACTTCGGAGACAACTTTCACTTCGGCACGAGCGTGAGATGGGTCTTCGACATCGACACCATTATCTATCCCTACCTCGGCGCACGTTTCGGCATGTCCTTCTATAGCTTCGGCAGGGACAGTTTGAGCACCGCTATCTCGGCCGGAATCCCCGCAGGCATCCTCGTCGGATTGAACCGACACGTCGCGATCGATATTGGCTTGAGCTTCAACTACAACCAGACGGTCTCCGGCCCATTCAAGAAGTCCCCGGGCGAACTCTACATTCCCGCCGGATACTTCGGCATCGAAGCGTTCTTCTAGCGCTACAGGCATCGCCACTACGATACCAGGAATGTCCCATTCTGACGGCCATTTCCTTGAGCACAGCGCGGGCGGCGGTTGGGACAACGGTACCGGGGTTGCTCTCTCAGTACGCCTCGCACCACAGGCCGGTCGGGGAATAGGAATAGGGAGTGCTGCTGAGAAAGACCTCGTCTATGAAATCACCGGTCACGTTGTCGAATCGGGCAATCCGGTCGCTGAACATGCCGCTGGTGATGTGCAGCACGTTCCCGACCACGCTCATGCCCCAGATCCAGCCGTCCCAGGTCTCCAGGGGGATAATGTAGAGCAGTTGACCGCTGTCGATATCGAGGACATCGATCTCATCGGTGGAGTGCCAGGCCGTGTACACCTTATCGGTGGTAGCGCACAGGCGCGAATCACAGGAACCTTCGGAAAGCACCTCGCTCGGGTTGGCCGAATTGATGGCATCGAAGTCGTCGTAGAAGCACAACCCGCAGCCGGGCCCGCTCGTCAGTTCGTCGCAATTGGTAACGAGCCGTGTGCCGTCGGACCCGACAGAATCGGTGTATTGCGACTCGTTGCCCTCGAACACCGTATCGGCCGCCATGTCGAGTTCGATCCAGTGGAACTCGTTGCCCGTGTAGCCGGCCATCACCAGCACGTCGCCCAGGCGCGCGATGCCGGCGGTGTGGTACGACGTGGTAATGCCGGAACCTGTTGCGCCGTAGACGCCCTGCTCGAACCAGGAGCCGGTGTCCATGTCGATCTGAATCACGGCCAGTTGACCGCCGCCGACCGGCACTACCGTCCAGCACCAGGTACTGCCGACTGGCGGGCCGGTGTCGCTTTCGGTGTCGGTTTCGGCTTCCGTCTCCGTGTCCGAATCCGAGTCGGAATCAGTATCGGTGTCGGTGTCTGTGTCCGAATCCGAGTCGGTGTCCGAATCAGAATCCGAATCGGCGTCGATATCGATCGTATCGCCCGAAACCACATCCTGTTCGATCCAGCAACCCGCAAAAAGCACGGCTGCCGACACAATGAGAACCACGTACTTCATGCCCCGCCTCTCGTTGTGAACGTTGGTACCTTATAACATTATCACGAATGTCCCATTCTGACGGCCATTTCCTTGAGCACGGCGCGGGCGGCGGTTGGGATTACCGTACCGGGACCGAAGATGGCGGACGCGCCGTTGTCCTTGAGGAACTGGTAGTCCCCGGGCGGGACGACGCCGCCGACCACGACCATGATATCCGGTCGATCCATCCTTGCGAGTTCCTCGATCAACCTGGGCAGCAGTGTCTTGTGTCCCCCCGCGAGGGAGCTCATGCCGACCACGTGAACATCGTTCTCCACGGCCTGCCGCGCCGTCTCCTCCGGCGTCTGAAACAGCGGCCCGATATCCACGTCGAACCCCAGGTCCGCAAACGAAGTTGCTATTACCTTGGCGCCGCGATCGTGACCGTCCTGCCCCATCTTGGCCACCATGAGACGTGGCCTGCGCCCTTCCTTCACCGCAAGCTCATCCGCGATCTTCCGCACCGCCGCCATCTCCTCCTCGTGTCCGAACTCGCTCGAGTATACGCCCGAGATCGATCGAATCACCGCCTTGTGCCGACCGAAGACCTTCTCCATTGCCGATGATATCTCGCCCAGGCTCGCCCTGGCCCGGGCGGCATCGATAGACAACCCCAGCAGGTTTCCCTTTTCCCCGTCGGCGCACGCGGTCAGCCCCGCCAGCGCCGCGCGGACCCTTGTCTCGTCGCGCCCCTTCCTGAGATCGGCCAGCCTCTTCTCCTGCGCCTCCCGCACGGCGTCGTTGTCCACCTCCAGGGTCTCGATGGGCTCCTCGCGCTCAAGGCGGTACTTGTTCACACCAACTATGGGCTCCATGCCGGAATCGATCTGCGCCTGCCTCCTGGCCGACGCCTCCTCGATGCGCATCTTGGGAAGCCCGGTCTCGATGGCCTTCGCCATCCCGCCGAGCTCCTCCACCTCCGCGATGTGGGCCCACGCCTTTCGCATTATGGCGTCCGTGAGCCACTCCACGTAGTACGAGCCGGCCCATGGATCTGTGACCTGGCACAACCCGGTTTCGGTTTGCAGGTACAGCTGCGTGTTCCTCGAGATGCGAGCCGAGAAATCAGTGGGCAGCGCTATGGCCTCATCAAGGGAATTGGTATGCAGGGACTGGGTGTGACCCATCACCGCCCCCATGGCCTCCACGCAGGTCCTGGCCACGTTATTGAATGGATCCTGCAGCGTGAGACTCCATCCGGAGGTCTGACAATGGGTGCGAAGGGCCATCGACTTGGGGTTCCTGGGATTGAACTGCTTGATCATCCTGGCCCACAGCACGCGGGCGGCGCGCATCTTGGCGACCTCCAT
>JAUVAN010000192.1 GCA_030591725.1 Deltaproteobacteria bacterium | reverse complement strand
CCCTTGCCGGTCCAGGCGGGATCAATGCGCGCCGACAGCGTGGTCCTCGTCGGACTTAGCGCCAACGTGGATCAGGTACGGTTGGTGGTCTGGCCCAGGACATCCGAAGGGTCGGAGGTCACCTCCGTCGTCAACCGCGATGTTCCACCGAGCGACGGCTATCTCAAGGCCGTAGTCGAGGGACTGGAGCCGGGGAGCTGGCATCAGTACGCCTTCTTTGTCGACCCGGGCACCGACGATTTCGCCGAGCGTTCCGTCATCGGCCAGTTCCGCACCGCCCTCGCACCGGGCGCCCTGGAGCCCGTGGTGGTCGCCGGAACCCACGGCACCAACGGTTCCTACAAGCCGTTCACAGCTCTCGAACTCACCGCACAGCACGATATCGACATTTTTCTCCAGCTCGGTGACTTCACTTACAACGACGGGGCCGAGACTCTCG
This sequence comes from Deltaproteobacteria bacterium, assembly GCA_030591725.1. Taxonomy (GTDB): domain Bacteria; phylum Myxococcota_A; class Polyangia; order JAAYKL01; family JAAYKL01; genus JAUVAN01. The sequence goes on along the minus strand of JAUVAN010000192.1, from coordinate 7,467 downwards.
CCGCCTTCCGCGCCGCCTGGCGATTTAACGTGGACGATCCTGGATACTGGGCCATCCTTCCCCACGCGGGCCAGTACGTGATCATCGACGACCACGAGGTGATGGATAGCGACGCTCTGCCCGGCGCCCCCTCGGCAGTGGTGGAAGCGGGACTGCAGGCGTTCTACGAGAACACGCCGGTCCTCGAGGGAGACAGCGGCAGCTACTGGGACAGCTATCGATGGGGCGATACGGTGGAGTTCTTCGCCCTCGATTGTCGCTACGAGCGCGATTCGAGCGCCAATCAGTATATCAGCGTCGAGCAGATGGAGTGGCTCAAGCAGGCGCTATCCGACAGTCCCTGTCACTTCAAGGTCCTGCTCAATTCGGTGCCCATCACCCAGTGGCCGGCGGTGTGGGTCATGGCCTACGATCGCTGGCAGGGGTTCCCGGATCAAAGGCGGGAACTGCTCGATCACATCGCAGACAACAGCATCACCGGAGTGTGGTCCCTGAGCGGCGATTTCCACGTGGCTTCAGTGGGACTGGTGGACACAACTCCACCGGACAACGCCATTCGCGAGGTGCTGATGGGTCCCGGAGGCAACAAGGGCAACCCGGCCTGGACGCTGTATCAGACCATGCCGGAGAGCGTGGCCCCGTCGGCCCAGTTCGATTTCTTCTTCGGCCTGCCCACGGCGACGATAATCACCTTCGACCCGGTTGCGGATGAAGTATTCGTGGAGTTCTTCGACGACGTCACCCAGCAAGTGCTCTTCACCAATACGTACTGATCCTTGTAGTCGAGTAGGCCGGGTTTTACTGGCAGCAGAGGGTGCCGGCGGTGAAGTCGCCGTTGCAGCCGCCGAAGTATTCGTTCGGAAAAGTGGTGTCCATCCCGCAGTTGCGCCAGTTGCAACTGTTGCCCTCGGGATCGTACTCCGAGTTTGCACAGACCCGCATTGGTGACGAGCCTGGACTGCAATTGTTTCCTCCCGTTAGCGTGACGTAGCAGTTTCCGCTTCCGGACCCGCCCCACTGGAGTTGATTGCTGGTCCAGTAGTGATGGAACGGCAAGAGTCCTCCCCGCATGGCCACCCACTGTGCGGCGGTGCAGGCGGACCAACCGGCGGCGCACAGATCGTCTCTGTCCGCCCACGATACGTCCCCGGCGCATCCCACCATGAGGCCCGATGAGAAGACGTCCTCGGCGCTTCCGTCCTGGCAGGCAATGTCGGCATCGGTGCCGGTGTCCGTGCCGGTGTCCGAGCCGGTGTCCGTGTCGGTGTCCGTGTCGGTATCGGTGTCCGCATCCGTGTCGGTATCGGTGTCCGCATCCGTGTCGGTATCGGTGTCGGTATCGGTGTCCGCATCCGTGTCGGCATCGGTGTCCGCATCAGTGTCCGCATCCGTGTCGACATCGGTATCGGTGTCCGCATCAGTGTCGGCATCGGTGTCCGTACTGCCGTCCGGATCGTTTAACGATAAGTTCAGATTGCATGCCGTTGCAAGAAATAACAAAGCTGCAACCATTGCTACGAGGTGTAGTGCGAGTGTCTTCACTTTTTGATAATAGCCCATCGAGGCCCGTTTCGGGTAGCAATTTCATTTGCGAGAAGTCGAGGGGCCGGGCTTTACTGACAGCAGAGGGTGCCGGCGGTGTAGTTGCCATTGCAGCCGCCGAAATACTCGTTGGGGGAGGTGGAGTTCAGTCCGCAGTTGCGCCAGTTGCACGCGTTGCCCTCGGGATCGTACGCCGAGTTCGCGCAGACCCGTATCGGTGACGAGGACGGATCGCAGTCGTTTCCTCCCGATAAGGTGGCGTAGCAGTTCCCGTCTCCGTACCCGCCGTACTGGAGTTGATTGTCGGTCCAGTAGTGGTGGTAGGGCGCGAGTCCTCCCCGCATGGCGACCCACTGTGCGGCGGTGCAGGCGGACCATGTGGCGGCGCACAGATCGTCTCTGTCCGCCCACAAGACGTCCCCGGCACACCCTACCATGAGACCCGAGGAGAAGACGTCCTCGGCGCTTCCATCCTGACAGGCACTGTCGGCATCGGTATCCGAGTCGGAATCGGAGTCAATATCCGTATCCGAGTCGGTGTCACTGTCGGTATCCGAGTCGGTGTCAATGTCAGTGTCCGAGTCGATGTCAGTGTCCGAGTCGGTGTCACTGTCGGTATCCGAATCGCCATCCGAATCCGAATCGGAATCCGAGTCCGAATCCGAGTCGGAGTCCGTGTCGGTTGAGTCACCGAGACCAGGTGGCAAGGCGGGTGGCGTGTTGGTGCAGCTCCAGATCAACGCGATGCTCAGCATGAAGAGTGGATGTCTCATTTTCTATGTTCCTTTCACATTGATACTGCATTGCTGTATAATTTTACCATAATGGTTATAGCATAAAAATGGGGATGAATGAGAGGAGCGACGTTGTGATGTCGTTGAAGAGAATGAAGACCTGGACAGCTATCATGATGATGATTCTCTGCGTGTCGGCCTGCAAGAGCATTTCCGGCGGCGGGGAGACGATCGATACGGACACTCACGATGATTCAGGCACCGAGGAAGATTGCGGCGGCCTGGACGAGGTCTGCTGCGCGCAGAACCTCTGCGACAGCTCCGATCTGGTCTGCGTGGGACTCACAGAACAGGAGGCCCTCTGCCTGCTTCAGTGCGTGCCGCCGTTCTGTACTGAACAGGGGCTCGACGAGGCCCTCTGCCAGGATGTGTCCGACGGGGCTGGGCTGGGCGCATGCTTCTCGGATGAAGATCTCGGCACCGATTCGGACCTCGACAGCGGTAACGTCTGTGAGCTGGACACATATCAAAATTTCTGCTGCCCACGTTCCATGGGCGGAACCGACTCCGGTGATGCCCCCAATGCGCCCGGGGATGCCCTGTGCAACGGCATCGACATGTCCACCCTGGAGGAGGCCACATCGACGGACGACCTGTTGAGCTCGCAGGTAGGCAATTGCCTCGATAGCTCCGATGGGACTACTCAGTGGTGTGGAGTACCGTGCGAAACACAGGAAACCTGCGATTCCCAGCACGAGTGTTTCGGCCTCTTCGATAGCGACGGGAACTACCAGGGATACGGGGCTTGCATACCCGAAAGCTACAACCCTTGAAAACTCCGATCGCGTCGGTGGTGTGCATCGGCCTTCTGGTCGTGGGCTGTGGTTCCGGGAGCAGTTACGTTCCCCCGGGGTTCACGCCACAGGAGCTCGAGTGGGAGGGATACCACGAAGCGGAGAAGGCGGGCAGATTGGACGAGGCCGCTGACGGGTACGAGTCCATGTGCCTGGCGACTCCTGCCTACCGGCGCGCTTGTTACGATCACGCGCGAGTGCTGGACAGGGCGGGAAAGAAATTGCTCTGCGCGCAATCGGCAGCTCTCTTCGTAAGCCGTTTCCCCGGGGATGCCCTTGCTCCGACCGGGGTCAAGTTGATGGGTCGATGCTATCTCGACATGGACCGCGCGCAAGACGGAATCGCTGCCCTCGAGGAGCTCGCGGATGATGTAAAGGGCAAGGACGCATGGGATTCAGTCGTGTATCGGATCGCAAAACTGCATCGCTCGCGCGAGGACACCGACTCGGAGGAACGTGTGCTCGAGCGGATCGTGAAGAAGGACAGATGGGAGAGCCAGCTCTGGGGCAACTCCATCTGGCGGCTCATCGAGATCTCCGAGGAAAAAAGGGACATCGATACCGAACGGCGTTTGCTCGTGAAGTTCCTCGATTCCCGGGAGAGATCGTACCTGATCGCGAGCTACAACTTCAGTCATCATGATGATGCGCTGCTACGGCTCGGGAAAATCTATTTGCAGGAGAACCGGCTCGAGAAGGCGCGCGCCCTTTTCATGGAGCTGGCGAACTGGAAGACCAGCAGGATGAGGGACGACGGTTATCTGTGGGCTGCCAGAGTAAGGTTGCGCCAGGGCAAGAACGAGAAGGCCTGCCGTCTGCTTGCCAGGATCGTCGAAAAGATGCCCGCCGCCAATACCAGGAAGGAGGCTATCGAGCTTGCCGGAACGATCGGTTGTGGTCAGATGAAGGGCGTGGAATCGACCACGCATGGTCAGTAGCTCTCGTCGTCCTCGTCGTCCTCGTCGTTTTCTTCGCCCGGTTCCTCATCGAAGTCTCCATCATCCGGGTCGTCCTCAAAATCATCGTAGTCCTTGTCCTCCTCTTCTTCTTCGAGGCCCAGTTCGGCCTCGTCGAAAAACAGTTCGATGCTTGAGGCTGAGAAGAATCTGTCCATGCTCTCCAGCAGCTCGCTGACGGTGTCGCCGTTCCATTCCGTCAGGACGTCGTCAATTGCTTCTTCAAGATCGCCTGATTCGATCAGCTCTTCGATCTCCTCGATTTGCTCATCTGTGAAACAGTCACGAATATCGCTGGCGAGGCTCTCGTACTCACCGTTTTCAATGGAGTCGGTGATTGCTTGTTTGATGTTGGCTGTGCGACGGGTGTCGATGAAGATCTCAGGCACTGTTCCTAACCTCCTGAAACGACGGCTTCATTACCGGCGCAGGGCTATGCGAACCCAATAAAATGCCTATATATGGGAGACAGTTTCTGTCAAATAATTTAATTGTTTTTTTTGGAGGCAGCGCGCCTCGTGTTCGGGTTAATATCACAAGCGAAATGTTGACAAGGTGGAGATTTTTGAAGGCGATGAGAACCCCCGGTTTGCCGGCCGCGATGGTGATCCTCGTCTGGTGTCAGTTTGCCGCCGCGCTCGATCTGTCCGAGAACCCGGAGAGATCAGCCTTCTTCGGCGTGGATCTCGGTGTCGGACTGGACATGGGAGAGGGCGCGCGTCACCCGGTTGACATACGCGGCGAGAGCCCGGAGGCCTACGCGCTCTCCGGGTTCCTTTTCAGTATTCAAGGTGGGTATCGTTTCAACGAGATAGTCGGATTCGACACGGGGTGGCATCAGATTCGGCATAATGCTGATGAAGATTGGGGTGGTATCGCGAGCTATTCCCTCTGGCACATTGCCTTCCGGCTGGCAATTCCCACTTCGTCGCGGCAGACGGTCGTTTTCGAGTTGGGTCCGGCAATCGGGGGATTCTACTACGGCAGCGTTGCGGGGCTCGAGGACAACAGCGCAATAGTTCTGGGTGGGCTCGGAGGGGTGATCCTGGAGCACGAACTCGGACTGGCGGTGGTAGGGTACATCAAGGTCAATTACGTTCCGGCCTACAGGTTCGGGCAGGACGACAAGCTCTTGTTAGAAGAAGAATGGTTCGACGCCGAGGGGACCGTCTATGTGGATCAACTGGATTCCAAGGACTTCACCGGTGGGCGACTCGTTCACCTGTTGTTGATGACGGTTGGGATACAGTTCGAGTGGGTGTTACGCTGAATCTATATGTGTCCACTTAAGGCATCTTCCAGCTTTCGTTCAAATCTCAATCTGATACACTGCCTGAATGAGTAATTCGGATAATTCCGCTGAGAACGTCGGCCCGAATAAAGAGAACGGTGGTATCGCCGTGCGCGTGTTCGGTCGTACCGATGTTGGTCTGGTGCGCGATCATAACGAAGACAACTTCCTGATAGCCGATCTGACGGCATCCAACCGCAGCATAAAGCCCGAGGTGCGGACCCACAACTTGGGCTCCCGGGGCTCACTGTTCGCCGTATGTGATGGCATGGGCGGCGCCGCAGCGGGGGAAGTGGCAAGTCAGATCGGCGTGGACACCATTTACGAGATAATGCAGGAGGGAGATCCGGCCAGGGACGACAACGAGATGGCCCGCAGGCTGGATCGATCTATTTGCGAGGCCGGGACGCGCATCTTCACGGCGGCGAAGATCAATCGGGAGCAGCGTGGGATGGGCACCACCTCCACGGGAGCGGCGCTGATCGGTGACAGAATTATTTTCGGACAGGTGGGAGACTCCCGGGCCTACATGATCAGACAGGAGAAGATAGTTCAGGTGACCAAGGATCAGTCACTCGTTCAACAGCTCATTGACGCGAAGCAGCTCACCGAAGAAGAAGCAAAGGACTTCGATCGCAGCAATATCATTCTCCAGGCGCTCGGGACCACCGAGGGGGTTCATGTGGATGTCACCTCTGCCGACCTGCGCAGAGGGGATGCTCTCGTAATGTGCAGCGACGGGCTCTCCGGACTGGTGGAGCCCGACGATATCCTGGAGGTCGTCAAGACCCTTGACGAGCCAATGGAGGCGTGCCGGCGCCTGACGGAGATGGCCTGTGACAGGGGGGGAGAGGACAACATAACGGTGATCGTCGCCCGCTTCGAGGGCGATGGATTGCTCCTGCCGTCCGACGACGATATCATTGAGTACGAGAAGTTCAATTTCGTCAAAATTACGGAAGCCACGTCCAGGACTCCGATTCCCAAGTTCGACGATGACGAGACTCCGAAGGAGAAAAAGGAAACGCCTTCTCCGAAGGAAGAGTCGGAGTCGAAGCCCGAGCCTGAACCCAGACCGGAACCGGAACCCGAACCGAAGCCTGAGCCCGTTGAAAAAGAAAAACAAGATCAGGCGCCCGACATTGCGAAGGTCGATGAAGATGCTGGCCAAAAAAAGAAGGGTGGTGCGGGAGTCTTGATCGGTGTGCTGGCAACGCTGGTCGTGCTGGGTGGGATCGGCGGCTACCTGGTGATTGGGTCCGGTAATGAAAACGATGTCGTGGAGGGGAATCCAGTCATTCCCGCAAATGGCGCCACGCCACCTGCTGCTGTTCCCAACGAGGCCGGGGCCGTGCCGGTTCAGGAGAAGCCCCTCGTCGCCGAGCCCAGGCTTACTCCGGTGGCGGAAGAAGCCATCTCGGGCGGCGGCGCGGACGATACGGAAGACGGGGCGGATAACCTGCCCCATACGCCGAAGAAGGTGAAGAATCCCGCCCCGGATCCCGTGGACGAACCTTCCCCCCAGGAACCAAAAGTAAAGAAAGGATCCAATACGGGTGGTGAACCGTCCAAACCGATAGCAGACAAAAAGTCGACGGCTGACAAAAAGAAATCGACCAAGAAGAAAAAGAAGAAGAAGCACGTGATCGACGACAACCCGTATTGATTCGAATGACAGGCACTGGTCGTCGAGACCTTGCGTTTATAGAAAGTGGAAAGGAACGATCGTGGCTGACGAGGTAGTGTGTCCGAGGTGTCAGGGCGTAAATCCAAGAGGCACCGAGTCATGCGTCAAGTGCGGTACCTCCCTGGAGAAGCAGAACGCCAAGAAGGAGGTCGACCCGATGATCGGGGCCTTCGTGGGCGAACGATTCCTTGTGAGCAGGAAGCTCGGCGAAGGCGGCATGGGCGTGGTCTACGAGGCGGAGCAGACCGCCATCGACAGAAAGGTTGCCCTGAAGGTCTTGCACCCTCATCTGACCGATGAAAATCTGTACGCCAGATTCCGCAATGAAGCCGCAGCCAGCAGCCGCCTGGGGCACCCCAATACCATCACCGTTTACGATTTTGGCAAGACCGAAACAGGCTCT
>JAUVAN010000421.1 GCA_030591725.1 Deltaproteobacteria bacterium | reverse complement strand
GGCTGGGGTTCGAAAGGAAGCGTGTATTTTACCGTTGGCGGAACCACGAACTTTGGCGTTCGTTTCCAGGACCCATGGATTCCGGGGAAAAGCTGGTTTGCCGGGTACAAGCTGGACTACGAGCATGCCGAACGTGAAAACGAGATTTACGAGTTCAATGAAAACAGTGACGATCTCGTTTTTGAGATCAAACGGAATCTCACCAATCGGCTCCACGCGGGCCCAAAGGTCTGGTACCTTACGTTGAAAAGCGATGAGCCGAACCGGACGTTGTCTGAGGACGGCCGTGACCATATTCCCGGCTTGGGGCTGTTCCTGCAATACGATGCCCGCAATCTGCCGATTTATCCGACCCAAGGCTTCTGGGCTGGTATAGATGTGAAGAAGTACGGGCTGGGAGGTACGGACACCGATTACTGGCAGGTGGACCTCGACGTACGCAAATACCTCGAGCTCGCCGGCCCGAGTAACGCACTGGCTTTGTCGTCGTTGGCTACCTTTAGCACGGGCGAGGTGGGCGTCAACTTTCCGCTTTATATGCAGTTCAACCTCGGTGGCGCCAACTCGGTGAGGGGATGGAGCCTGGGCTCACGCGACGGCCAAAATCAGTTTATAAACACGGCCGAATACTGGCGTCTCCTCGTGGATTACCAGAAATTTAAGATCTGGTTTCTGAAATTTGCCATGGGACTTCAACTGGGAGTGTTCGGGGACGCGGGGACGGCGTGGTCCGACGGCGATGAGTTCCGTCAAAACTGGATCGCGGGTGGAGGCGCGGGTCTGCGGTTTCTTATGCCGGCAATCCTCATGTTTCGCGCCGACGTGGCCTATGGAGAGGGTGGGCACACTGTTCGGCTTTTCCTCGCCGTCAGAGAGAAGGCTGTGACCCAAAGGCTACGCGTGCGTTGATGTCGTCGGAGTGTCTTGGGGATAAGGAGACGCTTACGACTGAAGCATAACACCGTTTCCTTAATATCCCGCTTGGGCACTGTAACACTTTAAAGCGTTGCAAAAAATCCCGGGGCTAGAATCTGATATTGAGGCGAGCGCCCAGCATGATGGCGTCATCGATCTCGCGGACCGCACTCTGCGTCCACTGGAAATCGAGCGAGAACGCGATCGACTGGGCAATCGCTAGATTATAGTAGACCTCGAGCCCCTGGGCGGAGCCCTCCAGTTCACTAAGGGCGATCGATCGCGGGTCCTGCAGGTCGTTGTAGAAATAGCCCAGGCCGTAGGTGTCATTGCCTCGTCTCGGGATCATGCCGCGCCCGCTCAGACCGGCGGCCACGGAAAATGAGGTGGGATTGGTGCTTTCGTCCGCCAGGCCCAGGTCCCAGAACACGCCTAGGCCCTCGAGATCCTGGCGGCCGTCTGTTGGATCGATGAGCTCGGGGGGGTCCCCCTTGAGGTAGACGTACTGCCACGCGCTCCAGGACCCAGCCCATGCTTGGGATTTTTTCTCAAGGGAGATCCCGAGTCCGGGATCGATGTAGATTCCCCCGATGCGTGCGAAATCGCCGTCAAATGCAAAGGCGAAGCCAACAGTCCCGCCTCCCGGAAGACGGCCTGCCCGGTACTGGTAATCGACACTGTTCCACCAGGTGATGCCGTCTCCGATATCGCCGAAACCCGAGCTCGTCGAGGCGTCCGTGGTGTTCATGAACATAGTGGTAACGGCGGCTTTGGGTGAGGGTAGCCACACGGCTGCGGCGGCCAATGTGCTATAGGGAACCACCTGCCCGAAAACCCCGCTGTAGCTAAGCTGGAAGTTCATGAACTGGGTGCGCCCCTCACCTCCCGCGAATTCGTTCGAAGTTTTCATGGTCGTGACCTTCCCGAGCAGAAGGCCGAACTGATCCGTTAAGAACTGCGTGTAGTTCAATTCAGTGATCGTAAAGGGGACATCGTCGTCTAACTCGGTCGTAAAGGGAAAGTAGGAATAGGTGTTGACCGGCAGGAGCAGGCCTGTCTCTCCGTTCACCGTCGCACCGAATCGCGACTGGCCTCGAAACGCGATCAACGCGCCCGGCAGGACATTCATGCGCATCAGGTCCAGGTTGATGTAATAATCCAGGTTGGTTACGTAGGCCCAGTCCTCCTCGACCCCCCCGGAGACGATGCCCTGGCCCACCTGCAACCAGTGGAAATCGAAGGTTAAACCCTTGTCGGCCCACTTCCCGCGTGTCCCCCCCCAGTCGCCGGAGAGGAACTCGCGGTTCTTCCAGTCACCGGAATATTCCGGGACGGGCAGAAGACCCTCCGTGGCGGCCGTTTCAGTCTCGACACCCTGATCCGGCGGATCGGCCGCGGCGGACGCGGACCGCACCAACGCAATTGCTGGGATGTTCAGAACGAGCAGCAAGATCATCAAACAGGTCTTCCGCATGTGGTTTTCTCCTCATTTATGAGGCCAAAATGGGTACCAGGACGCGACGGCCGGGAGCACGCCAGCGAATGCGCCACGGTAATGCCTTTCGCATCGCCGGCGTTTATCAGACTATCCCGCGCGAAGAGGGGGGCACAATTACACCTTAGTGGTACACGGGACAGATAACAGAAAGAAGAATGGTGGAGGCGGCGGGAATCGAACCCTATGGAAGCGTGGTTTCTAACTTACTGATGGCGTACGACTTCGGTCTCTACTGCATAAGATTACCGCACATTTCCTTGTCCCCTCGAGTCCTCCCCAGCCCCCTGGAGTCCTCCCCAGTCTTGGAGATATATTGGAGACGGTAGAAGCCAGGCCAAAGCCACTCATTTTAGAATGAGCATGCGTCTTGTCACGACACGATCCCCGGCGACGAGCCTGGCGAAGTAGACACCGCTTGCCACGTTCGACGCAGCCCATAACACATCGTGTACCCCTTGCGAGAATACACCATTGCACAAAGTCGTCACTCGCTTCCCCGCAACGTCGAACACGTCGATACGCACGAGCATTTGCTCCTGTAATTCGAAGCGGATCGTTGTCACGGGATTGAACGGATTGGGGTGATTGGGATGGAGCACCACCGTCGACAATGAGGGCACATCGCGGACCTCTTTGGCGACGGTGTTTTTCCCAAAAAACAACGACGCTGACCCGACTCTCTGCCCACGTTCATTGTGGTGATCCTGGTTGCCCACGAGGATGTCATCAAGACCATCGCCGTTGACGTCTCCCGCGCCGGCGACAGCGCCGCCGCTAGCGCCGTACGTGGTACCGTCAAAAAACCGATCGGGTGTCATCACTAAGCCACCAGGACTTCCGAAGTGGATGAAACCGGTACCGCGATCAAAGCCGGCATGATC
>JAUVAN010000453.1 GCA_030591725.1 Deltaproteobacteria bacterium | reverse complement strand
GACGAGAGCCCTCATATGGCCGGAGCCATTTACGACCCGGGGGCTTCTCTCATCTGCAAGCACAATCGCGCGTTTCATCTCGTGAGAATCCTTCGTGTTCCTATGAAAATACTGTCACCGTTTGTCACACTGATGCAGCAGAGCCACATCCTTACTGTTGCACAAACGCCACAGTACCTTCCCGCAAACCAGGGTTGCTACCAGCTAACCCCTGGAGTTTTCACTTCTTTTGTCAAAAGGGCTGTCAATGCTGATCCGCCCAACACTATCACTCCCTGTATTATTGCAAGAAACAAACCACTATACAAAAAATAGTAGAAGCCGGACTATTCGACGGATCCGGTTCCATTTGTTCGCAGAGCCGCAAGGGCATCGAGGAAGGGAGTGGGAGGGTCGCTCCGAAAAGAGAGCCTTTGTCCTCCCTCCGGGTGCTCGAATCCGAGAATCTCCGCGTGGAGGGCCTGCCCCGGCAATGCATTGTGAATTTCCCGCAGGGTTTCGGTCATTCGCTTCGGGCCGTACCATGGATCTCCGAGGACCGGGAAACCGTGATCTGAGCAGTGCACGCGAACCTGGTGCGTTCGCCCCGTCCGGAGTGTCACGTTGAGCAGGGCCGCCTGGGAGAAACGCTCGATCGTTTTGAAAGAACTGATCGCCCGCTTGCCCTGCCTCACCCTGGTGCTGAACTTCTTTCTGTCGCCGTCCCTGCGACCGATGAGCGTATCCCACCGGCCGGCCGCAGGCGGATCACCGGCCACGAGCACCAGGTATCTGCGATCCACCGAGTGTACGGAGAACTGCGCCGCCAGGTGGGCGTGCACGCGCTCGTTCTTTGCCACGACCATCAGCCCGGAGGTGTCCTTGTCCAGCCGGTGGACTATCCCCGGCCGGAGAGGATCTCCCCCCATTGTGGAGCACGCGAAGAGGAGCCCGTTGACGAGCGTCCCGTCCGGATGCCCCGGCGCGGGGTGGACCACCAGTCCCTGGGGCTTGTTCACCACGACCAGAGAATCGTCCTCATGGCGAATATCCAGCTCCATCTCCTGGGGCAGGGCGGACGACGGCTGGGGCGGCGGGATCCGAAGCTCCACGGTCTGACCGGTCCTCAGCTTCTTTGCCGGTCGCGAGGGCTCACCATCCACCAGCGCGAGACCGGTTTCTATTATTTTCTTGAGCTGCGAGCGGGTGGGACCGACCTCATGCGCGGCGAGATACAGGTCCAGCCGGAGGCCATGATCTTCCTCCTCGACGACCCATCGCCATACATCGAGGATCTCTTGTGATCTGGATACCGCCCCCAAGGTCACGGAGCTACCAGAGCTTGCACTTGATGTGACCCTTGGATTTGACCAGCAGGTCGATGATGGCTCGATCGTAGTGATTTGATTCGAGGAGTTCCGGGAGAACCCGGGTCTTGAAGAGATCTCTGCCTTCCTGGATCTCCTCTTCGAGCACCTCGTAAAGATTGTCAGCCTGAAGCCCCTCCAAGATCTTGTCCTCATTATAAAGGGACAGGTCCGAGGCGATGGCTCTGGCCAGACGACGGGCCGCTTCTTCGTTTTCTATTACACGCATTCCAGCCTCCCAAAGAAAGTCCCGATCAAACTATCACGGCGCTCGCCGAGGGTCAATTTGGGGTTGGTTTGGAGATTCTCTTTGGATCCACCAGGACAGACGACAGGTGGATTGCGGGGTCCTCCCGCTCCTTGTTCATCCTGAACTCCAGGTGAAGATGAGAGCCGGATTGTGCCGCGCCGCTGCGTCCCACGGTGCCGATGATCTGGCCTGCTTCAACCTGGTCCCAGTCCTTCACCGCAAGGGAGTCCATGTGCATGTAGTAGGTGCGAAACCCGTCGCCGTGGTTTATTGCGATGTAGAGGCCGCCCTTGCCCATGCTTTTTTCGGGAAACGCTTGCGCCTCTCTGGGGCTCAGTTTCTTGCTGGCGCCGCTACCGGGAAGATCAACTCCCGCGAAAACTACTCTCCCCGGCGCGACCGCTCTGATGGGCTCTCCCTGGGGCGCGGTCAGGTCGGTCCCCTGATGCCCGGGCCCGCTTTTTACTCCACGCTTGTTACCGAAGTCGTCGAGGACCAGTCTCGGCACGCCGTCCAGGGGTGAGACAAGAGGCACGCCGTTGAACTCTCCCGCGCGAACGGGGCCGGTGTCGTGGTAGTAGGACAGCAGGCGGCGGCGAGCCGTCAGGATGCGGTCCTCGGGCTCGATCTCCCTCACGTTGTCGCCGAAGAACCAGTGGGATACGTAGTGACGGTGCGAGCGCGTGGGGAAAGCTCGATCCAGGCTTTCGTGTTGTTCCTTGAACACCCGCAGAATCGCGGCCGACCAGTAGATATTGGAGTTCCACTTGGCCGCCTTCCAGATGTTGAAGGGGTACCTGTCCACCACCAGGTGCTTCTGGGCCCATGCGCCCTCGTCATCCATGACGAAGTACTTGTATTTCCCTCCCCGGATATGGGGCGCGTGCATATCGACGTCGATGCGCGTGAGCCCGTACTTTGTTGCGTAGTCCGGAGTCTTGGGGCGGCAACCGGAGCGGTCGTGTATGAGCGCTGCCAGCAAAAACGAATCGATCTCGAACGCGGCCGATTCATCGAGTATCGCGCCCGAGTATCTTTCGAGGCGT
>JAUVAN010000172.1 GCA_030591725.1 Deltaproteobacteria bacterium | reverse complement strand
CGAGGCAAGCCGTCGGTCCACCTTGATCATCGCCAGCTTCATGAGATCCGCCGCCGTTCCCTGGATGGGCGTGTTGCGCGCCATCCGCTGCGCCTGTTGCCTGATGTTGTGGTTCGAGGCCGTGATATCCCTCAGTTCGCGCTTCCTGCCGAGTAAAGTGAAGACCGCCTTGTCTCTTCTCGCCTTTTCGATAGTCTCGTCCATGAATCGCGCAACTCCGCTGTACATATTGAAGTAGCTCTCTATAAAATGCTTCGCCTGCGCGCGAGAGATTCCGAGCTCCTTCGCCAGCGAGAACTCGGTCTTCCCGTAGATGACGCCGAAATTGATCGTCTTCGCCTGGGCCCGCTGCTCCCTTCCCACTTCTTCGTTCGCGCCGTACCCGAACACGGCCCGGGCGGTGCGCGCGTGCACGTCTTCCCCACTTGCGAACGCCGCCTTCAGCTCCGAATCGTCGGACAGGTGCGCCAGCACCCTCAACTCGATCTGTGAAGAGTCCGCCGACAGAAGGACATGGCCTGGTGACGCGATAAAAGCCCGGCGGATTTCACGGCCGCGTTCAGTCCGAACGGGGATGTTCTGCAGGTTGGGATTGGAGCTGGAGAGCCTTCCGGTAGCGGTCACGGCCTGGTTGAAGCTGGTGTGTATCCTTCCCGTCGATGAGTTGACGAGCCTGGGAAGCGTGTCGAGGTAAGTGTTCTTGAGCTTGGACATCAGGCGATGCTCGATCAGTACTCCCGGAAGCGGGTTCATGCCCACGAGGGCCTCGAGAACCTCCGAATCCGTGGAATACCCGGTCTTGATCTTCTTTTGTGTCGGAAGCCCAAGATCGGTGAAAAGGATCTCCTGGAGCTGCTTGGGGGATGCCAGGTTGAATTCCTTTCCGGCCAGCTCGTGGGCCTGCCGCTCCAGATCTTTCAGCAACACTCCGTACTCCTGCGACATCTCCCGCAGGCGATCAACGTCCACCGCCACTCCGTTCAATTCCATGGTGCAAAGCACCCCTGCCAGGGGGATCTCCACATCCATCAGCAGAGACATCATCCCCGCCTCGTCCACCATCGGCCGCATTTTTTCCGCCAGGGCAAACGCGATCTCCGCGTCCTCGCCCGCGTATTTCGTGGCGTGCTCCACCGATACGTCCGTGAAAAGGAGCTGATGCCCCCGGCTCTTCTCGGTCACCTCGTCGTAGGAAATGGTCTTCCGGCGCAAAATCTCCTTCGCCAGAAGATCCAGGTTATGCGTGCGCACATGGCTTCGAAGCAGATACGAAGCGAGCATGGGATCCATTGACACGTTGGCGATATGCACCCCGTGACGGCGGAAGATGGTGTCCTCGTACTTCACGTTCTGGGCGATGACCTCTATTTCCGGATCCTCGAGCAAGGGCCCGACGATCTCCAGGACATCCTTCAGATCCATGGTCGCGCCCTGCGTGTGCGCCACCGGAACGTAGACGGCCTGATAAGGTTCCCACGATAACGCCACCCCCACTATCCGGGCGACAACCGCGTCCACCGACGTCGCCTCCAGATCCACCGCAAAGCGCCCCGCCTCCCTGATCTTCTCCGCCGCCTCCAGGAGATCGCTGCGGCGAGACACAGTCCGGTACACGGGCTCCTGCTGGGGTTCGAGAGAAGCTTCATCCACGCCGAAGAGCCGCTCCTTGAGCTGACGCAGTTCGAACCGATCGAGAACCTCTCCCAATCGCGAAGAGGACGGTTCACCGTATAGCGTGGACTCCAGGCTCACATCTATGGGCACCGAGTCGTCCAGGGTCACGAGCCGCCTGGACATCCTCGCGTCCTGCGCGTGTTCCGCAAGGCGTTTACTCATGGCCTTTGACTTGAGCTGATCGAGGGATGAGAGGAGCTGCTCCAGGCCGCCGAACTCTCTCAACAACGGCGCGGCGGTCTTGGGACCGACCCTCGGTACTCCGGGGATGTTGTCGGAGCTGTCCCCCGCCATGGCCAGCAGGTCGCCGAGCAACGCGGGGGGAACACCCCACTTCTCCGTCACCGCGTCCTCATCCCAGATCTTGTTCTTCATGGTGTCGAGCATCGTAACGCCCGGTCCGACCAGCTGCATCAGATCCTTGTCCCCGGAAACGATCACGACCTCCATGTTCTCGCGGCGGGCGACCTTGACTGCCGTGGCGATTACATCGTCCGCCTCGTAGCCGTCGCATTGCAGCACCGCCAGATCGAACGCCTCGACCAGCTCCCTGATGAACGGAAACTGAACCTTCAGATCATCCGGCGGCGGCGGGCGATTGGCCTTGTACTCCGGAAAGATCTCTTTCCTGAACGTGGGCGTCTTGGAGTCCATTGCCACCGCCACGTGGGTGGGCGAATACTCATTGAAGAGCGAGGTGAGCATGTTGGCCACCCCGAAGACCGCGCCCGTGGGCGTCCCGTCGGACCTGGCGAGGTAGCCCACCGAGTAGTAGGCCCGAAAGATGAACGAGGACACATCGATCAGATAGAGCGCATCCTGCGCGCCCTTGTCGGGGAGAGGATTGCTCGGATAATCATTCATACAACCGGGTTATCGGATGGGGTCAAACCGGTCAAGCCTCCAAGATCCAAGGTCCAAGATCCCGCCGTAGTCTGCGGAGGCGGACAACCATCCCCAATAAATGATAGAATGCTCTCACGTACACAACGAAAGGCGGGGGAATGCGGTACGTAGTTCTTATTGTGTTGGCAGCCGCGATTTTGGCGGGTTGCTGGTCTCAGCAAGGGGTCGCCATATGGAACGATACCGGTGCGGACACAGACTCCGACACTGACACCGATTCCGACGGGGACGTTGATACCGACGCTGACGGCGATAGCGACTCGGATTCCGATACGGATACCGATTCCGACACGGACACCGACACAAATACTGATACCGATACTGATTGCACCTTGGGGACGTACAGCGGCAGTTTCATGATCGCCACACAATCGGATGTCGCGGCCCTCGCGGGATACACCTCTATCTCGGGATACCTCGCGATATCTTTTTGCTCTTCGTGCACCGACTTGAGCGAGTTGATTTGCCTCTCCTCAGTGGGCGGGACTTTGATAATCCAAAACAACACCGTCCTCACAAATCTGGACGGCCTGAGCGGCCTTACTTCATTAAGTGACGACTTGCGAATCAGTGGAAACCTCGCCCTAACGAACTTGGACGGGCTGAGCGGCATCACCTCGTTGAGTGATCAGCTGAACATCTACAACAACGACGCCCTCACCAACCTGGACGGGCTGAGCGGGATCACCTCGTTGGATGATTACTTGCGCATCAGTGGGAACCCCACCCTCACCAACCTGGACGGGCTAAGTGCTCTCACCTCGCTGGATGGGGACTTTGGGATCTACGACAACATCATTCTTCCCGACTGCGAAGCGTGCGACCTGCTGGACCAGCTAACCACCGGACCCACAACGATAGATGTCTACGACAACCTCGACGACGCATGCACGCCGGTTCCGGCTAGCTGCCCGTAGGGCATTTCAACCTCGCATGGGTGCCATCAGACACATTATTTTGGGAAACACAGTTACTCCTTTCGCTCGTGATCGATTTCTGCAATCCAGGAGTTCAACCTGTCCACTCCTTCGCCGAAGGACATCGCCAATCCAACGTTCGTAGCGTAAGCGGCAAAGTCAGCCTGCCAGTGGGGATGCGAGGTCACCGTTGGGGGCCAGGATCGTGGAGGCACTTCCCCTGTTTGCTTCGCCTCTTTTTCCCTCATCGCGAATACATCCCTGCACGCACGTGCCAGTGGAGCGAGGTCTCCTGAGTTGTAGAACGCCGACCTGAGTAGGTGCAGATCAATTACATCTCGTACTCTATCATTGGGATGGGCGTTTGTGTGAGGGTCGGTGCATGCATGGAGTTTTTGGGCGACCTGGTAGTCAAGTGTGATGCCGGCGGTGGTGGTGGGCATCGACAGTCCGAAGTACTCCAATGGTGGAGAGGTGAAACGCTCAACCTGAGCGCCTGCCAAGCCCTCATCGGCGGATACTTCCACTGAAATACGTCGCCAAGTGCGTCCCCTAAGTTGAAGCAGCACATCAAATCGGCGCGGCTTGACTACTTTTCCGAGCGCATTGATTTGCTGGATTTCGGTGCGGCGAAAAGTGATGCCGTCAAACGGCTCAGCCAGTGCTGTATCCAGAGTATCGACGAACTCTTCAAAGCTTCCGCGGAATAAGGTGTCAACATCCTTGGTGGCCCGAGCCCGTAGTTCCAAACGAAGCTCGAGGTAAGCACCTCCCTTGATAAGAAAACGCGGCTCGCCATCCGTCCAGAGCGAACGCTGCAAGGCCGCAATAACAACACTGGAGGCGACCATCCAGCCCACCCGACTCGCTCCAATGCCAACTGCGTGTTCGGCCTGTTGAATCCAGGATTCAATGGCTCTTACCGTGGCCGGCGGTTTGCCTCGTGGATCGAGATCGTCAAACGGATGAGCTGTCACAAACGTTCCTCTAATCGCGTTGTCAGCGAATTCAAGTCTTGCTTCGGTGCCAGCCCAAGTCGCCGCGCTTTATCGATCGCCTGTCTTATGAGATGGGACGGCACAGACGCGCAAACGGCCTGCCGGATGGCGACTGCCGGCGCAACAATGCGGATACCCTCGTGCCAGGAGAAGTCGTTCTCTTTGAGATCTTCGTAGTGCAGCACATATTGATCACCACCTTTGCGGCGGGGTCTGTAGAAAACGGGCAGAACCAAGTGAATCTTGTCCGGGTTGATATCGCACAATTCGTGCAGCTCCAAGGCAGTATCATGACTTAAAACGCCCCGCCCCGCAGGCCAGAGAGTCGCCAACATATACGGATCCAGCCGAGTCATCGATATCTGTCTGAAGCGATAAATGCCGTGGCCTATCCGATCTATCCTGTCAGCGTGGTGCCATCGTCTGAGCCGGGCCGGATCAGCCCCAAGACGGCGAACGTCGGCAAAGGTGATAAAACCATACTGCTCGGTCGCAACATCAAAAGCTACTTCCCAAATTCGTCCAGGCATGGCAATAGCGTACCAAAAGGGAACGGTATTGCAAAATGTTTTTTCTTTTTTTCATGACAGGTCAGAAGAATCTTCCGGCGAGGGTGTCGGCCAATAGCATTCCGTTGGAAGTTGGGACGATTCTTTTCCCCTCGAATCGTGCGTGACCCTGGTTGACGATATCCTCGGCGATGCGGCGCCACTGCTTGACAAGATCCGGAGCCAGGTCACGCGATACGCGTTCGATACTAACTCCCTCCGCAGTGCGAAGGCCGAGCATTACCAGCTCACGGGCGTGGTCCAGGGGACGTATCACTTCCCGCTGCGCCGGCTCGCCGTTCATATATTTTTCAACATCGGAGCTGTTGACCATGCGGATCATCAGATCGCCGTCCTTTTCGAATCCGTGGGCGCCGGCCCCGAGACCGACGTAGCTCCCCCCCGACCAATAATGTCGATTGTGTACGCTCGTATGACCGGGTCGGGCATAGCTGGACACCTCGTAGCGCTCCAGGCCCGCCGTTGCCAGCTCTGAGCCCACCGCGAGCCACAGGTCCGCCATGGCGTCCTGATCGGGCAGCGGCGGATCCAGACCGGCTGCGCGACGCCCCAGCGGGGTATCGGACGCGACGGTCAACTCGTAGGCCGACACGTGATCCGGACCGAGTTCGCATACTTTGCGAATCTCCCGAGTCAGGCCGTCGCAGGTCTGTCCCGGTGTGCCGTAGATGATATCGACGCTCACCGAGCGCGCGCCACTGCTGCGGGCCATCGTGACCACCCGCGCCGCCGCTTCCACATCGTGCCGCCGCCCGAGCCACCTCAGGCGATCGTCGTCCATGGCCTGAACACCCACGGAGAAACGGCTCACCCCCGCGTCCACCAGCTGCCTGAACCACTCTTCGTCCGCGTCACCCGGGTTGAGCTCGACCGTCACCTCAGAAACCTTCGCCCCGCCCGCAAGCGCGGCAATGAGCCGTTCGAGATCGGCGGCG
This sequence comes from Deltaproteobacteria bacterium, assembly GCA_030591725.1. Classification (GTDB taxonomy): domain Bacteria; phylum Myxococcota_A; class Polyangia; order JAAYKL01; family JAAYKL01; genus JAUVAN01. Next base: position 2,382 of record JAUVAN010000172.1, on the reverse strand, counting down.
GGCCACAGGGAGGGCGTTCCGCCTCCGAGGTAAACCGACAACGGCTCGCGTTCCACTCCGGTGATTTTGCGACCGCTCCATTCTTCCAGCAGCGCTCCCAGATAGCGCTGCGTCGGTATGACGTCCACATCCATGGACACGAAATCACAGTACGGGCACCTCCCCTTGCAAAACGGAAAATGGACATATATTGAGAATGCGCTCATCTTGGTCAGCGTAGTGGAACCAGGAGAAATGATAAACGGAATGAGCCAGAAAACCGTCACCGCACTGGTGCTGTGTCCGAACTCCCCACCCGGTGAGGGAGTAGAACGCAAGATCGCCGGCCTGACCGTGGGTGAGCGGCTGCTGCTCGCTCTTTCCTTCGAGGGGGTCGGCAGGGTGGCGTTCGTCGGCGACGGTCCCCGGCCGGTATCGTCCCGGGCCGACATCGAGATCTTCGATGCGGGCAGCGACATCCCCCCGGACGAGCCGTTCTGGCTGCTCACCTCGGACACGGTGTTCGATCGAACAATGCTTCGGGAAGGCAACGAACCCGATCCGGATCTTCCCCTCCGCCTCCTCGATCCGTCCGCCTGGAAAGCCGTCGAGGAAGACCCTGCCGGATGGCTGGCTCTGACCGACCCCGGCCGCGCGAAGGAGGGCAGCCGGTTCGCCATTCGCATCACCGATCGAGCGATTGCCCGGGTCGCACAACGGGCTCTTCTTTTGTCGCTGAAAAAAGATGCCGACGGCTTCGTGTCGCGCCATATCAACCGCAAGATCTCCCTTGCCATCACCAAATACCTGGTGCGTACCGGCCTTGCGCCCAACCACCTGACGGTGTTCATAATGCTGCTGGGCGTGGCGTCCGGCGTGTTCGCCGCCCTGGCGGATCCCTGGTGGATGCTGGTCATCGCCGGTTTTCTTTTTCAGGCTCAGTCGGTGCTGGACGGGTGCGACGGAGAGATCGCCCGCATCACCTATCGCTTCTCACACACGGGCCAGTGGATGGACACCATCGGTGACGATCTGAGCAACTGGGCGTTCACCCTCGGCCTGGCGATCGGTCAGGCGCGCATGATGAACCTGCCGTTGCTCTACGTGGCGGGAGGATACGTTCTTGTGGCGCAGCTCTGGGCCGCGGGGATCATGTACCAGCGTCTGATCAAGATGGGCACCGGCGATCTACTGGCCATACCCAACGCGGTCACCAGTGGCGAAGCCAGGGGCTTGATAGGACGGATCATCAAGGTTCTGCATGTCATGACCAAGAAGGACACTTTCGTCTTTATCACGGCAATCATGGCCGCAGCCCAGATCCCCCTGGTGGCGTTCGGGGCGATCGGGTTCGGATCTACGGCAATGGCCATCGGGCTCACCATCAACGAATACAGGTTGAGAAGGAGAGAGCATTGACCGACCATGAAAACAATGCGCGTCGCGTGTCGCAAGAGAAGGCCGCGAAGTTCAAGGAATACGCACGGGAGTACGGCGAAGCCCGCAAGTCCATTCCCACGGGCTTCAACCAGGCCGAGCAGATCGGACGCCGCAAGCAGCGTATCCTCGAGGTCCTCGGCGGATCCGAAGAGGACTGGAACTCCTGGCAGTGGCAGATGCGCAAGCGGATCAACGACGCCGATGTCCTCGGCCGAATCTTCGATCTTCGCCCCGATCAAGTCAGCGAGATCAAACAGGTAGCGGGCAAGTTTCGCTGGGGCGTGGCCCCGCACTATGCGAGCCTGATGAGCCCGGAGGGGGGCGGCTGCCCGATGTGGACGCAGATGATCCCGAGCATCGAGGAGCTGGCCATGACGGGCGTGCCGGACTTCTCGGGCGAGGAGTACAGCTCTCCCACCAGGGCGCTCGTCCGGTGGTACCCCGACAGGGTTATCATCTACTCCACCAACATCTGCTCCTCCTTCTGCCGCCATTGCCTCAGGAGACGTCACATCGGCGGGGTGGACAAGCCCACGCCCGAGGAGGACATCATCGAGGCCCTCGACTACCTGAGGGACAACCCCGAGATCCGCGACGTGCTCTATACCGGCGGCGATCCCCTCACCTTCGGCGACGACAAGGTGGACTGGCTCCTCGGCGAGTTGGGCAAGGTCGAGAGCGTCGAGATCAAGCGCATTGGATCGCGCATGCCCGTCACTGTGCCGCAGCGGATCACGCCTCAACTGTGCAAGGTTCTTGCCAGGCACCACCCGCTCTACATCAACTTACAGTTCAACCACTCCAAAGAGATCACGCCGGAGGCGGCCGAGGCGTGCGCACGACTCGCGGACGCGGGCATCCCCCTGGGCAACCAGACGGTGCTCATGCGCGGAGTGAACGACGACCCCCACGTGATGAAGGCGCTCTGCCACGAGCTGCTGAAGATCAGGGTAAAACCGTACT
>JAUVAN010000164.1 GCA_030591725.1 Deltaproteobacteria bacterium | reverse complement strand
TATTCCTTGCGCCCCTTGTCGTTCTTCCCGGTGACCGCCTGAACGACGGTGACCGAGGTGAGGGGATTTGCTGCGTTGGTGATGAAAATCTTGGAGCCGTTGATGATCCAGTCATCACCGTCCTTCACTGCGGTGGTCTTGGAGCCCCCGGCGTCCGAACCGGCGTCCGGTTCGGTGAGGCCGAAGCCCGCCAGTGTGTTACCCTCGCAGAGATCGGGCAGGTACTTTTTCTTCTGATCTTCGCTCCCGAAGTAGTAGATGGGTCCTATTCCAAGTGAGTTGCCCGCGGCGATCGTGGCCGCGTGGGATCCGTCTACCCTGGCGATCTCCTCCACCGCGATGACATAGGCGATGTACCCCATCTCGGTTCCGCCGTACTCTTCGGAGACGAACATGCCGAAGAGCCCCAGCTCGCCCATCTTCCTGGTCAGATCTACGGAGAACTGCTCCTTTTCGTCGAGTTCCTGCGCAACGGGCGCGATCTCGTTTTGCGCAAAGTCGCGAACCGTATCTCTCAAGATCTTTTGTTCCTCGGTCAGTTCAAAGCTCAGCACAGTAAGTTACCTTTCCTATTTGGGTGCGCGCTCGGGACCCATCTTGTAATCGAACACATCGAGGTAGAAGGTGTTCTTGTCAGGGGATTTAACCTCCAGCCGGAACGGGCGCTCGAAACGCTGCCTCGAGAAGACCAGCTTCCCCGAGACGCTCGAGCCGGAGGCAATGGACTCAGATGTGTCGATCTGTCCCAGCGCCTTGGTAATCGGTTTTTGCCATTTTCCAGGGGAGGTTTCCATCCGCGCCGCGAATCCCTTGAGAGATCCCTCTCCTTCTCCCGAAAAGGCGACGGAAATATCTACGATGGCCAGGAACTGGTCCTCGCCCTTGTGCGCGTATCCGCCGAACTCCTTGGCGTGGGAGATTCCGGCCACCTCCACCTTCCACTCCTCGGAGGAGGCCTTCACGGGGAACGCCGCAGACGGCCCCTTCGTGATATTTCCGGCCTGCGCCGTGGATGAGCGCTTGAGCCACTCGGTCTTGCCCGTCAGTCGGGTCACGAGGACCTTGCCCAACTGGCTGTAGATCGCGTCGGCGGGCTCCTCGATGGTCTCCGTTTTCTGTTTCTTGAGAACGTTGATTTGCTGGCGCAGCGCCATCCCGATGACTTCTTCCCAGTGCAGGGTCTCGAACACGATTGGATGGTCAGTGCGTCCCTTGTTGAGTCCCCAGGTTGCCAATTCCACGTACGCCTTCGCCTCGTCCGGCATGACCTCGCAGAACGCCTCGCTCAGAGAGCGGGACTCCCAGTGGAACTCGCGTGTCTCACCCTTGACCCATGGATCGGCGCCCCTGATCTCCCGCTCGAAGCGTGATACCGGCTTTGACCGTCCGTAGTAGCCGCCGTAACTCACTTCTTTTACGTGTGCTTCGGCAAAACGATCCGCTCCGAAGCGAAGGTACATCTCGCCTTCGAGCTTGGCCGCGTAGAGCATGTCCTGCCCCGTGTAGGTCATGGTTCCCTCTACGACCGCGCGTATTCCAGAGGAACTCTTGCGCTTGTTTGGATCGTCGCCTCGCGCGCATGATCCATCCACGTATGAACGAAGGATCTTGATCTCGAACGGAGAGCCGGCAATCTTTTGCTTCTTGGCCTTGAAATAGGCGGCCCGGCTGCGTTCCTCGTTGATGCACTCGCCGACACATCGTTTTTCGCAGTATGCGAGGATCCTGCATTCCTTTTCCGGATCTTCGTTCGGTCCGCCTGCCAGAGTCGCTATGGAATCCGCTTTTTGTATGAAATTCGCGGCTTTCTCGACAAGCGTGGATTTGTTCTTTGATGCCGGTGCGTTGGTGGCATCTGTCGGTGGGGGCGCATCGCCGTCGCCGCAGGCGGCGACGAGAAGAGTGACGGACAGGAACACAAGGTAAGGCAGTCTTTTAAACAAGGGAAACCGCCTTGAAGTTTGGCTACTTGTAACCCATGAGTATTGATGTCGTCCAGAGTGGACGTTCATGTGAGAGTTTTCTTTCCCACAGCGACGCTCAACAGGCGATTTCCTGCGGGAACGATACGATTGACGGAAACATCATTGACCAGTCCGCGCTTCAGAAGTGTGCTGCACGGACAGTGGATAGGCGCGCCGACCGGACGTCCGCCGGACATGGGCTGGACGAGAAGGCAGTATCGGCGTCTCCTGGCGTTGTCGAGAAGAACCCAGAGTCTATCTTCGGCGTCGCCGTCGGGGCCGAGGGTGCATCGGGCCAGCTCCTCCAATTGTCCGCTATCGCTCATGACCTGCATCTTGAAAAGCAGAGAATCCAGCCCCGGCTCCGCTTCGATTACAGTACGGTATCCGGGGAGATCGGCCACCGATGATTCGGGATCGGGGAAGGAGAGAACGCACACGTGGGACAGGGCGAGCAGTGAATCGTTTGTCGGATGAGCCGGGTAGGGCAACAATCCACCGGATCCGCCCGGAGAGTATGTGATCAACAGGTCGCACTCGCCATGTATCGCCTCGATTTGTCGGGAGTCCAGTTCGAGACCCTCGGCCGGACGATTATGGGATACCACGTCAACCAGGACACCGTGCTCGGCTCCCGATCTGGTGAGATTGCCCCGCAGCAGGGAACCCAGCCCGCGGGAAGGTGTGGCGAAGGAAGCGTGGATGAATGACGCCCCCCTGAAACGCTTTCCGAGGGTGTCGATGATCGGCGCGGCCGCGCGAGCGCCATCGCCCCCGCCGAGTCTGTCCATGAAGAGGACCACAGGTTTGTCGGGTAGTCGGCGTTGATCCAGGTGGGCTTTGAGGGCTTCCAGGAGGAGTCTGGCCGGAACGAAACGCTCAAAGGGATCGGCTCCGCAAAGGAGTTGCCTGGCGACTCGCTGCTCATCAGTGAAACTGGAAGGCACATTTTGCAGCGCGCTGGACAGGAGGTTGGCCGTCAGGGTGGCCGGATCGGTCATACAGTGAGCTTCTTGGTCCAGAGAATCTGATCTACCGGTCCTTCCCTGGTCATCAGCTGGCGGTGCATCCAGCCAGTGTTGCGAAAGCCGGCGCTGAAGAAAAGGGCGTTGGTTTCCAGATCATCCGCCCGGACGAGTGAGAAGATCGCAACGGCGCCGATGACCTCGAGCCAGTCGATGAACGAATTGAGGCCGTGTCGGGCGATGGCGAGGTCGGCTTTTGTTTTGGGCTTGAAAAAGAGGTCCATCTTGGCGTTTCCGAAGCACCCCTGATACTCGGCGCCGAAGAGGTTGATCTGCTTTGTGCGACGGTTGCTGCAAATAAAGAAATGGCTTTCCGTTTCCCTGCTGAACTGGGGGAATATCGGATCTTCGATGACCTGGCTGAAGGATGTTTTCCTGGTTTCCTTATTACCTGCCGTCTTTGCGCCCCTGGTCTTCTTGGCCGTCGAAGCCTTTTTTGCCAGGCGAGCAAACTCGTTTTTGAGGAGGTCGGTGACCTCCTCTGCTGCAACATGCTCGGCATTGAGTCCGGAGGCCTTGAGATTGGTCAGATCATTGCCCAGGATTTTTGCCTCGTTGAGGATGTTCTTTCTTTCGGGTTGGTCCTCGATATCCCGAATTCCCTCCCAATCATCGTCATAGATCCGGGCCATGATGTAGGCGTCGGATCTCTTGTAGTAGCCGGGAATGGTTCCTTCCCTGTGGTAACCAACGCGGCCCCAGCCGCTCATGTCGTCGCGTTCGATGAGCGTGAAGATCTTGCGCATTCCGTCGGCCAGAAGGATTCGTTCCAGGTAATTGTGCTTCAGTTGGAAATTGCCGCCGCGAAAATCAATCACTCTGATCGACTGGTTAGTTTGGTTGATCAACAAGCAACAGAATATGTCGTTGTTGCGAACCATTCGCGTTGAAAGCTGGTTGATATTGTTCTTTTTTCGTTCGGCCATCGATAAAAACCCTCCTTTGAGGAGTTCGAAAGGGCGGCATACTACCATCCAGGAAATTTTGATTCAACGCCCGTGGCAAAATCCTTCTGGAAATTCACCTTTTATCGCCGTGCAATGCGAGCATGTCTTCCACCAGGGCGATCAGCTCCGTTTCCGAGCGGGAAGCACCGACTCTTCTTCCGTTCACGAAAAACGAGGGTGTTCCGGTGAGCTTGAGGGATCGAGCGAGCTTCCGGTGTTTCCTGACGCTATTCGCATGCAGTTCCTGATCGAGCGCAGTTCGCATCTTGTCGGCATCGAGTCCATGTTTGCCGGCCAGGGTGATCAGGTTCTCATGCGACAGGTTTCCCTGGTTGTCCATCAGAACCTCGTGAAAATCCCAGAAATGTCCCTGCGCCGCCGCCTCGACCGCTGCCTGTGCCGCAACGAAAGCGTGTTCATGGCCCGGTAGCGGGTAGTGGATGTAGGCGATCCTCAGGCGGTCCTGGTAGCTCTTACGAATCCTTTTGAGCAGGGCAGAGGCTCTGGCGCAAGCCCCGCATTGATAATCACCGAACTCCACTACGGTGACCGGATCATCCGGGGATCCGAGCATGGGTGTGTCATCCGGTAGATCGAGGTGGTACACGCGGTGCTTCCCGTCGCTCACGATCTCCGGATCGTACGGGGCGGATCCGGGTTCCTGGTAAACAGGCTCGGTGGCGCCCTTCTCGATGATCCTGGCGTAGAGATCGTCGGGACCGCCGTCCAGAGGAAGCAGTTGCGACGCGTGCCGGATCCGGGGCAGGGACAGGGCAACAAGCTGGTCAAAAGAGCGGGAACCCCTTCGCATGATTCCATTGAAGAAAAAGTACGGTGGTCCCTTGAGATTCAGTGAGGTGGCCAGCTTCCTGTCGCGTTCGACGCGCGCGGAGTGACGTCCATCGGAGAGAGCAGCCTGCAGAGTGTTCATGTCCATCCCGGCGACCTTTGCGGCTTCCAGAAGCTTTTCCCTGTCGAGCCCATCCCAGTCTTCGAAGACCGCCCTGCAATACTCCCGGAAGAGACCCTGCGCCTGTGCCTCCAGTGACGCCTGCGCCGCGATATCCGCGCTGGGATGGGAAGGTTGGGGGAAATGTTTGATGACCACGCGAACATCCGGAGCCAGTTTCTCGGGCAATCTCGCGATGGCGCGGTAGTTGCGCGCGCAAAAAGGGCTCTCGAAATCAATAAAGACGACCACCGTCAACGGCGCATCGGAAGGTCCGATGACAGGGTCGTCCGGCGAGACCGGGATCCGGTATCGGGTGTTCGGATCGAGCAGCTTGCGCCTCGTGTTTTGAGTATTGGGAAGGCGCTTCTTCGCGTCGGCGATGAGCGCTTCGTAAACGTCCTTCTTCGCCTTGCCACCGGCTACCAGAGATCTCGCCCGGCGGATTTCGTCATTTACGAGGGAGTAGGCATCCTCGGGGAAGCGTATGGGGCCAAGCGGTCTCCCGTTGATGAAATTGAACGGGGTGTTGTCGACGCCGATCTCCAGGGCCGCCTGCCTATCCGCTGCCGCCTGCTCCATCAGACGTGGGTTGTCCATGTCCTTCAAGAACCTGTCCATGTCGCAACCCGCCTTCTTCGCGGAAGCGATCAGATCGTCCTCCCTTGATCCCGTGCGTTCGAACAGGGCATCGTGAAACTCCCAGAACCTGCCCTGGCGATGGGCGGCTCGGGCCGCCGTTTCAGCTCTGCGGGCGTCCGGATGTTTTGGAAGTGGGTTCGCCCGGTAGACGATCCTCACCGCGTCCCCGAACTTCTCCGCGATCTTTCTCAGGGAACGGGCGTTTCGAGCTCCTTTTGTTGCCTGAAAATCCGAGAAGCAGACCATGGTCACCTCGGCGTCGGGTGGACCGATGGAGGGCGCATCGATCGGAGCGTCCACAGCATATCGCTCCGGAGCCGGGCCCTCCTTCGTGGTGGATGATTTCGACGGTTCCTTTTCTGATCCGCAGGCGACGAGCAGCGCCATGAGTCCGGTGATGACAAGAGCCCGTGCACCTGATGAATCGATCTTCATTTCGCCTCCGCCTTGTCGAAGAAATCAGCTGCGGCCTCGATGATCTTCTCTGCTGTTGGATCGATCCACTCGAGACCGGGCTCGCGATTGAACCATTTTCGTTGCCGCCGCGCCAGGCGTCGGGTATCGGTTTTCGTTTTTTCTATGGCTTCGTCCATGGACAGATCTCCGGCCAGATGCTCGCACAGCTGCTTGTATCCGAGGCCTTTCATGGGCTTGAGAGTTGGTGGATAGCCGGCATTGATGAGGCTCTCGACCTCCGAGGCAAAGCCGTCTCGAATCATCCCGTCCACCCGACTGTTGATCCTGGCGTGGAGCCGCTCCCTCGGTTGGTCCAGACCGACGATGGCGGTAGGGTAGCGGTCCTCTTCGAATGCGTGATCATCCTGCCACCTGGAGATTGGCACGCCGCTTTGCCGGACCACCTCGAGGGCCCGCAGGATTCTCACTCCGTCGTTGGGGTGGAGCCTCCGGGCCGTTTTGGGATCCAGGTCGGCGAGCTCCGTATGCAGCGCGGGCCATCCCCGTTCCTTTGCCTTCGCTGTGATCTCGCTGCGAAGATCCGGATCGGGCGGCGGACCCGCCTGCAGCCCATGCAGCAGTACCCTGATATACAGTCCCGTTCCACCGACGAGAAGAACGCGCCTGCCCCCTGCCGCGATCCGGGCAATAACCTTGTCCGCCTGTGCAATGTATGTGGCGACGTCGTAGGTTTCATCCGGGTTCACGACATCGATCATGTGGTGGGGGGTACCCCGCAGTTCGTCCAGAGTCGGCGTTGCCGTGCCGATGTTCATACGCCGGTAGACCTGCATGGAGTCTGCGCCCACGATCTCCGCGTCGAGAGCTTGCGCCGCCGCGACGGCAAGATCGGTCTTGCCCGTGGCGGTGGGCCCGGCGATCACGAAGATCGGTATGCGCCTATTGGGGGCCCTGAGACGTTCGTCGGTCACCGATCCCGCCCGACCCTACGCTCGAGATCCGACCATTTGAGGCGTGTCAGGACAGGTCGGCCGTGTGGACAATGACCGGCAAAATCGACTCGGTCCATTTCCCGAAGGAGAGCCGTCACCTCGTCGTCCTGGATGATCCTTCCCGCCCGGATGGAGCCGTGACAGGCCATCGTCGCCAGAACAAGCTCCTGCGTGGTTCCCCGCGAGTCGTTCCGTCCTTCCTCGAGGGCGATGACAAGATCCGCAAGGAGTCTGTCGGGTGATGTTTCGGAGATCTCGGCGGGGACCGCGCGAATGGCGATCCTGTCCGGACCGGCGCGGGACACCTCGAGTCCGAGATCCTTGAGCCTCTCCTCGTAACCGGCGATCCGCTCGGCCTGTGAGGGACCAAGGTCGACCATATGTGGGGCCAGAAGGCGTTGAGACGAGATCCGACCGGACTCCAGCTGGCTCTTCAGGCGTTCGTAGGTGACGCGTTCGTGAGCGGCGTGTTGATCGATCACGACGAGATCTCGATCGTCCTCCAACAGGAGAAACATGCCCCGGGCCTGGCCGATGTACCTCATGGACGAAAAACGACCGGCGTCGGGATCCTGGGCGAGGGGCGTCATCTGCGTCTGTGCCGGAGTTGTCGGCAGCGGACCCCCAACGGGCCGGTGGGTTGGCGGCGGCACGAATCTTCCGGCCGGGATCTCCCCGTATGCGACATCTTTGCTCTCGGAGATTTTGTTCGGGCTGGTCGAAGGTTTTTCGTGAACGGGCGCCTCGCCTAATGCCCACACCGATCGTGCGGCCATCTCCCCCACGACTCGCGTAATGGCGCGAAACACCGAGTTCCGATCGGCGAAGCGAACCTCGATCTTCTGTGGATGAACGTTTACGTCGAAGGCCTGCGGCGGCACGGTAATGGCGATGAATCCCACCGGGTATCTGCCCGGATCCAGCGTGCCCGCGAATGCTCCGGTTACGGCCTTGAGGAGGGTCCTGTCGCGGATAAAGCGACCGTTGACGTAGGTATACAGTGAGCCGGCTCCCGCCCTTGCGCGCTCGGGAGGACCGAGGATCGCCTTGACGTCGACTCCGCCATGCGAGCCTTGCGCCACCGCGAGTGTTTCGTCCGGAAAAAGGGCGGCGACCCGCTCCTGTGGGTTCTCCACGCGGACCAGCTCCCTCGTTTTGCGGCCGTTGGAGATCATGGTGAACGAGACCTCGGGCCTGACCAGGGCCAGTCTGACCAGCGCCTCGGCGCAGTGTCCCGTCTCGGTGCTCTCCCGCTTGAGAAACTTGAGCCGCGCGGGTGTGTTGAAGAAGAGATTGGCGACCTCGAAGTCGGTGCCCTGCGGACAGCCCACCTCCCTGCGCTCGATCACTTCGCCGCCCTTCATGACCAGCCGGTGTCCCTCCACCGCGTCGGCTATTCGCGTCTGAACCGTGACTTGCGAGACGGAAGCGATGGACGGGAGAGCCTCGCCCCGAAATCCGAAGGTGACAACTTTTTCGAGATCGTCGATGGAGGATATCTTGCTGGTGGCGTGCCTGGTGAACGCCAGATCGAGTTCGTCAGAGGTGAGGCCGAATCCGTTGTCCAGAACCCGAACGCGGATCGATCCGCCGCCGTCCACTTCTACCCGGATGCTGGTGGCACCGGCGTCGATGCTGTTTTCGAGCAGTTCCTTGACGACCGACGCGGGGCGTTCCACCACCTCCCCGGCGGCTATTTGATCGGCGACGATGCGGTCGAGGACTCTGATTTTCGCTTCGGTCATGGGGCCT
>JAUVAN010000038.1 GCA_030591725.1 Deltaproteobacteria bacterium | reverse complement strand
GCCAGTTTAGAGCAGCAGCTTCTGTATGCGGTAACCAATCCCGTCAAGGACGGACTCGTGGATCGAGTAGCTCACTGGGAAGGATTCTCGTCGTACGAGCAACTGGCAACGGGGCGAGTCGAGACCTTCACGTACCTGGACCGCACAGCGTGGCACCGGGCTGGCGGAGAAGAGAGTGACAAGTCGCGGGGGGCGTTCACGAAAACCGTGACGGTCGAGCTGTCCCCGCTTCCCTCGTGGGAACATCTACCGGATCACAAGCGCCAGGCGCTGTTTCGTCGGCTGGTTCGCAAGGAAGAGAAGAGCTGTCGAGAAGAGCGAGTGAAGGAAGGCCGAAAGGCGATGGGGCCAGAGAAGCTGGCGAAGATTGACCCTCGGGACCGCCCCAAAACGAAGAAGCCGCGAACTCATCAACCCCTGTGTCACGCTTCCAGTGTTGAAGCAGCAGATGAATACAAGGAGAGCTGGCGGTCATTTCTGGATCGTTTCTTGTACGCATCCGGAATGTGGCTGGAAGGAGCTAGAGATGTAGAATTCCCTGCGGGCTCCTTCAGGCCGCCGCTGGTGCAACTGTGCTGACCTCGCGAGCCCGACGGCTTGCATGACTACTGATTCTTTCCGTGAGAACCTCCCTCGGAATGGGTCGCTGCGTCTGAAAAACCCGCTTTCGCTCAAAGAAACCCATCCGAACTCGACATCACCCGACTAGCACTCCAGAGCGCATGAATTTTCCATTCCGCTGACAATTTCATCGACCATTATCGACCAATGGCACCCTTCAACGAGAAGGGGAGCTAAAGACTGGGACTCTTGGAGCCCCCCCCCCTCCTCTCTCTCCTCCCTCTCCTCCCTTGCCAGCACCCACACCGGCCGCTATCTCAAGAAAGCCCTCGCGGAAGTCCTCAAGATTCTTGGCAACTCTTCTGTGCTGCGTTATGATTTTCGCCATGACTCATCCAGCAGAAGAAGCACGTGGACATATAATGACAGGGCTCGAAGCCTGTCAGTCCGATCCGGAACTCGGTGCAGCCCTCGAAAAACTCGCCGGGCATCTGGCAAAGGCCCAGGGAAAGCTCTTCCCCGCGATCAAGCTTGCCCCAACATCTCCGGGCGCCATCGACATGATGCGCAAGGCCATGGAGCACCTCGCCGGGGCCCTCAAGACCCTCCAGGACATCCAGACCGAGAGCCCGGCCGTCGGGGTGGCTGCTGCCTCCATCGCAAAGGCCCTGAAGACTCTGCATCCGATCGTGCAGACGGCAAAGGAGGAAGCCGCCAAGGTATCCATTCCGCCCCCCGGACCGGCAAAGAATGAGGCGGGATTGGACAATACGTTCAACGTCAACGTCAACACCGTGCTGTCCATGAACACCGATCATCAGTTCTACACCGGGTTCTCCGAAGACATCGACGAGGGCGGCATCTTCGTGGCCACCTTCGAGCCCAAGCCCATGGAGTCCAAGGTGCTCGTCAACTTCAAGCTGCCCGGCGGCAGACCCGTCACCGCACGCGGCATCGTTCACTTCGTGCGCGAATACAATCCCATGAACCCGGAGATGGCGCCGGGAATGGGGGTCAAGTTCACGGATCTTCTACCCAGCGACAAGAAGGCCATCGAAGAGCACATCAAGTCCCGCGCGCCAATGTTCTACGACGACTGATCAGCCCCCATATCACTCCCCCTAGCAGCACCGCAGCCACGGCGATCACCGCCGGGTGATGCCCCTGGTTGAACGCCTGGCCGATGCCCTGAGGATCGAACCTCGCTGCGAGCGAGCAGATGAGGTTGTTGACACCGTGGGCCAGAACTCCAGGCCAGATGCTCCCCGTGACCAGCACCGTGAAACCCAGGTACATGCCTATGAGGAACGCACCTGAACCCTGGAGCATATTGAGGTGCAACACCCCAAACAGAAACGCGCTGAGCACTACCGCACCCCACGCCGGAAAGTCCGCGCGAAACGATCTCAAGAGCAATCCGCGAAACATGAACTCCTCGCCAATTGCGGGCCCGATGGAGACCATGGCGGTCACGAGGACGAACCCGCCGACGGAGGCATCGGAAAAGATGGCCACCATTTGCTCGAGGCCCACGGAATCGAAGACGTCCGGCGCCAGACCCTGCAGGATCACGGTTGTCTGGTCTACCAGCAACCCGAGCGGGATGATGCCGAGCACCGCCAGGATCGTGGGAAGAGCGGCAGGTTTGCCCAATCTGAGGGTTTCGACAACTGGATTGTGCCTCAGTCTGACCACCATGACCGCGATGACGGTCAGTATCGTCGAAGTGATCAGGACCTGCGCAGAAAGTGACGCAGGGGAGAACAGGGCGTCCTGCGCGGATTGCGGATCAGGGCCGAACGCATTGAACACCTGAAGAACCACGAGCGCCGCCACGAACAAGAGCTGGAACCCCATCGCAGCCGCGAAGAAGATCAGGCCGTGCCACCATCTCAAGGGGCGCGCCGGACGCCTGGGGAAAGTGTTCATGTGCCAGGCGATTCTGTTAGACGCGATCGCGCCACTTCAATATCAACATAGTAAGGATCACCGGCAACGCAGCGAGGGTAGCGTTCACCATTGCGTTGATTCGCCACAATTCGTCCTCGAAGCCGAACAGGAGTACCTTTGATTCGGGCACGTCCTTTATCAGATCCATCAACCCTCCGAGGCCCCATCTCATGGCGCTCGGTCCGAGAATCCACGCGGTCCCCTGGTCACGCAATGTGGGCAACCTGATCACGAACCCGGAGAACGAGAGCATCAGCACCAGCCAGCCGAGCATCAGCAACAAGGCGAGCTTGCTGGATTTGGCCATGGTGGAGAAGAACAGCCCGGCGGTCACTCCGGACAACTGCACCAACACCAGCGTCAAGAAAATCGGCGTGAACGCGCCGTCGACCTGGCTGTACCAGATGAGTAAGGCTGTTATGGAGAAGGCCTGCCACAACCCGAACGCCAGCAGGAAGATGACCTTGGAGAACACATAGGATGGGATCTTCAGGTTTACCATTCTCTCCCGGTTGAAGATGGTCCGCTCGCTGTGCATCATCTCGATGGCCGGGAAGATCCCGAAGAAGAACGCGAGCAGCGTGGCGATGAACAACAGGACGTGCCGTTGATCCTGCTTGTCGAGCAGCATGGCCAGGAGGAACATGAAGAGAGGCGCACCCGCCATGGCTCCGATCAGCCATCCGATATCTCTGGTGTAGAGCTTGGTCAACCGCTCGAAAATGATGAAGAACTGTCTAAAACCGAACCCTCGCGACGCCCTCGCCTTGGGGGCCTCCATGGTCACCGTTTCGCTCGCGTCCTTGCGGTCGAGCACGTACTCCTTGAACCAATCCGTGGCCCTGTACTGGTCCTGCATCAGGTCCCAGTCGTCGGCGACCATACCCTTGGGGGACAGCTTGTCGAACAGGGCGTCCGGGTTGTCGTCCGATCCGAAGCGCTGGTACGCGCCCTTGACTCCTCCGTAATAGATCAGCCTGCCGCCAACGCCCAGAATGAGGGCATTGTCCATCAACTCGTAAATGTCTTTCGCCGGCTGGTGGATCGTGAGGATGATCGTTCTTCCTTTTTGGGAAAGCCCCTTGAGAACTTCCATCACACTTTTCGCGTCCGCCGAGGAGAGGCCGGATGTGGGCTCGTCGAGGAACAACACGGCCGGATCCGTGACCAGCTCCATTGCCAGGTTGACCCGCTTTCGCTGCCCGCCCGAGAGCACCCTCGCCTCCGGGCCGCCGATGACAACGTTTGCCCGGTGCACGATGTCCAGCTCTGTGAGAACCGCCACCACCCGATCGTGGAGATCCTTCTCCGAGAGCCCCTTCATTCGCAGTTTGGCCGTGTAGTAGCAGGCCTCGTAAACGGTGAGCTTGCGGTGAACGATATCATCTTGCGGCACGTAACCGATGTGACCACGCATGGCGTCGAAGTGAAGATGCAGGTCGATGCCGTTGATGAGCACGCGCCCGATGGTGGGGCGCATGTTGCCGTTCATGTTCTCCATGAGGGTGGTCTTGCCCGCTCCCGCCGGCCCCATCAGGGCGACAAACTCCCCGGGTTCGACGGTCAGGGAGACGTCGCGTATCAACCTGATCCCGGGTTTAACGTCGTAGCAAATCGACTGCACGTCGATGCGCGTGGACAGCCTGAGGTCGTCGCTCTCCACCTGCCCGTCCGAGGCCATGCGAAAACGCACGGGACCTATCTGGACTCGATCGGTGGGGCCGATCATGGAGGGCCCCGTGATCTTTTTTCCGTTGAGGAAGGTGCCGTTCGCGGAGCCCAGATCTTCCAGGAGCCAGCCACCCTCCCTGGCGGTCAACCTGGCGTGCTTGCCCGACACCATTGGGTGATCGATCTTGTGCTCGCAGTCGGGAGAGCGACCGATGGTCAGTATACCCGTAGTCGCACGAATCAGCTCAGTGGCCATGCTCTAACCCTCCTGCCGACTTTCGGTGCTCTCAGTGACGAACACGCTGAGCTTCTGGCCGCCGATCCAGATCGCTTCTCCGGTCTTGAACTGCCTGCGCTGGTCAAGCTTTTGAAGCTCACTCTCTGCGGCGCCCTCGGGTCCCCACAGGGTCCCGTTGGTGGACCCGAGATCCTCGGCCCAGACCGTATTGTCGGCTGGATCCAGCTCGATCTTGGCGTGCTCCCTGGAGACGCCCTGCACATCCAGCTTGACCTGGCAGTGCGCCTCGCGTCCCACGAGGTTGGGTCCGGGGGCAAGATCGATCTTGGTGCCGTCCGGCTTGACTATCCACGCGGTGGACAGGGCGCCCACGGCCACCGTCTTGGGGGCTGTTCCGGGGATGGATCCCGGCACCTGGGACACGGACGGCGCAACAGCGGACGCTGTGGGAGGCGCACCCATGGGAACCCTGGCCTTGCGAGACCGCAGCGCCACGATGATGACCGCGATGAAGATCAATCCCACCACGCCCATCACCAGGAACATGAGCGTGCTTGAGGCCTCGGCCCCCTTCGGAGGTTTGATGATCTCGAACTTCATGGGGCTCTCGCCGGTCTGGGTGAACCTGTTGGCCACCTTGACCACGCCGGTATCAGTACTCTTGCCGGTGGACGCCACGATCCGGTACGGACTCAACGTCTTGATCTGGACAGGCCGCCCACCCACGAAGGCCTTCACCTGTCCGGGCAATCCGCAGAATCCCTTGCCGTCGATTGTCAGATCGATCTTCCCGTCGTCCACGTGATTGCGATAAGCCTGCTGGGGATAGATGGCGGAGATCTCGGGCACCGGCGCCGGCGTGGAGGTAGCATCGTACTTGATACCGTCCGCGTCGCGACCCTCCACCTTCAGGACGGAGGTGTGCTCCATGTAGGGCGCGGGCCTGTAACACGGAAAACTCACCTGCATGAAGTACTGGCTCTGAATCCTGTTCCAGAAACCCTTGATGAACCGGGCCATCTCGCTCTCGGATCGGCGAAAGATCGACCGGCCGCCTGTATTGAGCGCGAGGTCGTGGCACGCGTTCTCTATCTTGTGGGCGTTGCGCTTGTCGTCGTACTTGCGGTCGAGCTTGAACACCATGTTGTAAAATGGGATCTTCCCCGCCTTATAGGAATCCTTGATGCAGTTGCCCTTGCCCTCGGCCTTGTCGGCTCCTCCCGTGAGAAAGATGATCGCCCTGTACCTGGTGTTATCCTTCTCTGGAAAGTGTTTGAGACCCTCCGCAAGTGCGTTGCAAAATCTGCCGCCGGTCTCGTCATCCTTGGGCATGGGCTCGATTCGTTCTATTGCCGTGAGCACCGAAGGCAAGTTACCGGAGAACGGCAAATCAAGCCTGGTCTCCGCGTAGCCCCTCCCGGTCGGGAACGTCGCGATACCGACCTCGTCCTTGCCGTTTCGCATTCCCTTGGCGATGGCCCTGGCCATGCGCTTGGCCTTGTCGAAGTCCTTGGTGTACGACCGGGACTTGTCAATCATGATGAGCACCTGAGCTCCGGTCGCGCCGCCACGCATATTGGGCTGATCGGCGTTGAGGATCCAACCTCCCATATCGCCGGCGTATTCATCCACGCTGACCGTAAATGCGGTTGACGCCATGTTCCGGTTGAAGACGCCCCGATCCTCCACGTCCGCAAAAACGGACACCGCATTCGGGAACTCTCGCGCGTTGACCTGCCAGTGCACTTCCCGCTGCGCGAACGAAACGGAGGGCGCCGCCAGCAGCGCGAGCAAAACACTGATCATCCAAAAACGTATTCCTTCGATTGGTTTCATTATTACCTCATGCGAAGTAGGTTTATGCCCCACGGCCTGTTCAGATGGAGGGATAATAGCGCACCCCTGACCGAGTAGTCCACCCAAAGAAGTTTTGTGATCAAGGCCGCGTAATAAGCCGCGTAGTCACCTGGGGTATTTTCAAAACCTGTAGAGGTGACAAAACGCGATTCTGGGTTTATCTACTCACCATGAGAATCTACGGACCAGTTCCATCACGGCGTTTCGGGCTCTCGCTGGGAGTCGACATCATCCCCCACAAGACGTGCTCGTTCGACTGCATCTATTGCCAGCTCGGCCCCACCGACAACCTCACCGCCGACACCGAGACATTCTACGAACTCGACGAGATCATGGCGGACGTGGAGGAAGCGCTCGAGGACGACCCGAAACCGGACGTGATCACCCTGGCGGGTTCCGGGGATCCCATTCTCTACGACAAGCTCGGCGAGCTGATCCTCCGCCTCAAGGAAGTATCCGACGTACCCATTCTCCTCATAACCAACGGCGCGCTCCTGTGGAAAGAGGAGATCGCAAAAGCGGCGCTCCTGGCGGACATCCTCGCTCCGTCCCTGGACGCGGGAGACGCGGAAACCTTCGCACGAATCAACAATCCCCATACGGAGATAACCTTCGAACGCCTCCTCGACGGCCTGCGCGCGGTGACTCACGCCCACCGTGGAGAGGTCAGGCTGGAGGTGATGCTGGTCAAGGATATCAACGACAGCGACGAGAGCATCGCCGCCATCGCGGATCTCTTGAAAACCCTGCGCTTCGACCGCATCGACGTGAACACTCCGGTGAGACCGCCGGTACCCGAGCGAGGCGCCATGCCGTGTGACGACGATGTCCTCCAGAAGGCGCTCGCGGCCTTCGGCCCAAAGGCACACGCCATCGGCAAATTCGCCCGGAGAATGGACGTAAAATCGTCCCGTGGACGCTCGTTCGACGATCGGGACAAGGATATCCGCGAAATGCTGATGCGCCGACCATGCACCCAGGAGGATATCGCGAGCTCACTGGGCATCAAACGCCACGAACTCATCAAGATCCTCGAACGATTGACAGAGGCCGGCCTGGTTGCCCGTCAGATCACCGACGGCGGCGTCTACTACCACGTCCCGGCAAGCAACCCGACTATTCTATGACAATTCAGCTATCAGCACGTCTCTGATGTCGGCGGCGTGGCGATCGATCTTCTGTTGGGAGGGGCCTTCCACGAGCACGCGGGCCTTTGCCTCCGTGCCCGAATAGCGCACGAGCACGCGCCCGTTCACGCCCAGTTTTTTCTCTACTTCTCCGATGATCTTCCCAACTTTTGGGAGCGTCTCGATGGGCGCCTTCTTCGCAACATCAAACGAGAGTAGAACCTGGGGAACACGATCCATGATGCCGTCCGCAAGCTCGGACAGGGGTTTGCCCTCCCTGAGCATGATGGTCAAAATCTGCAGCGCCGCCAGGATCCCGTCGCCCGTGGTGGCGTGCTCGAGGAAGATCAGATGCCCCGACTGCTCTCCACCGAAGTTGAAGCCCTTCTTGCGCATCTGTTCGACCACGTAGCGATCGCCGACCCCCGTGCGAACCACCTTCCCTCCGGCTGCCCGCACCGCGTGATCGAGCCCGATGTTGCTCATCACAGTGGTCACGAGAGTCTTCTTTGCCAGGGTGCGATCCTGGATCTTCCGTGCGGCGCAAAGCGCCATGACCGCATCTCCGTCCACTACCTCACCCTTCTCGTCAACCAGGATCACCCGATCCGCGTCCCCGTCGAGCGTGATGCCGATGGCGGCGCCGGTCTTGCGCACCTCCTTCGCCGCGAGCTCGGGGTACAGGGAGCCGCAGTTGTGGTTGATGTTGCGCCCGTTCGGCGAGACGCTCAACGCCTTCACGTCGGCTCCGAGCTCTGTGAATACTGCGGGCGCAGTCTTGTAAGCGGCCCCGTTAGCGCAATCGAGCACTATCTTGACGCCGTCCAGGGTAAGCCCCCTGGGGAACGAGTGCTTCAACTCCACCACATACCGCCCCCGGGCGTCATCTATCCGCCATGTCCTCCCGATGCCGCTGCCTACCTTCACTCGACCCGAGGATCCGCCCCCTTCCATGAGCGCCTCCAGGGTGCTCTCCAACTCGTCGGGAAACTTGAATCCATCCGAGCCGAAGAGCTTGATGCCGTTGTCGCCGTAAGGGTTGTGCGAGGCCGTGATCATCACACCGGCGTCGGCCCTCATGGAGGTTGTGATAAACGATATTCCCGGCGTGGGCAGGGGGCCGACCAGCATCACCTCTCCGCCCATGGAACATATCCCGGAGGTGATTGCCGTCTCGATGAGGTATCCGGAGAGACGCGTGTCCTTTCCGATGACCACCTTTGGCCGCTTTCGCCCACCGGAACGCCGCACGACCTGGGTCAACGCGCGTCCGAGAGCCATGGCCACCTCCCCGGTCATGGGATGCTTGTTGGCCGTTCCGCGAATGCCGTCGGTACCGAAGAGCTTGCGTGTCTGGGATGTCATGAAAAAAGGGGGCTACTTGAGTTTCTTCTGCTCGACCTTGATCTTCTCGAGCAGCGCGTTCTGGGCCGTCACGTATTCTGCCCATGCCGCCGCGATCCTGTTGATGATCTCGCTTTCGAAGGTGCCGCGAGCAAGGTCGAGACACTTCTCGACGCCGAACACCGACTTTGTATCTCCAGGAGGAACCTTCCCGTATGCCTCGATGGTCTTGTTGAAGTAATCGTCGGCCTCCGTGTTCTTGGCCAGGAGCTTGGGCATACAGTCGCTCATTACGCGGCGGAACCACTGGGCCTGCTCCGCGTTCTTGGCGCATGTGTCCTCGATCCTGTACTGGAGATTCTGAGGCTCGATCTCGAACGCGATCTTGTCCACCAGAATGCAGCGCACGAGGTTGAGGTAGTTGATGCCCTTGACCAGGAACTCCTCGTCCTTGGGATCTCCCTGGATACCGAGCCAGGCGTTACCCGAGTCGGTCAGCTTGTTCTTGGCTTCGAGATAGACCTCGTAGGCCCCCACCTCGCCGACGAACTCCTTCCAGGCGTTGTGCAGGTTCTCAGCTGCGGTCGCCACGGCCGCCACCTCGACGGCGAACTCGGTGGGCGCAATGAGGTTCTTGTAGTCGGGCAACTTCTTGGCAAGTATCGGCAGCGCCTTGTCCTTGATGTGACGGGCGTAACCGACAGACGAGTTAGCCAGGATCTCCTTGATCTTGATTTCGAAATCCTCGTTGCTCTTGAGCGCCTTGATGTCTACCTGCGTTTCCTTCCAGAAGGCATTGTACCCGTTGTCGTGGACAAGCTGGAACGCGGTCTTCACGTCCTGTATGGCCTCCTCTTTCTTGGTCTTCTCGTTGAAGTACCAGATGGCCGCACCCGCTGCGCCGAGCGCTATGAGCACCACGATTATCGCGCGAATACGTTGCCCGGTATTGGAGATCTTCAGGTCGTCGTCGCCGACGTGCACTGGCGCCTCAGGCGTCTTCTCTTCCGTCTTCTTCACCTCGGGAGTTTCCTCCTGCCCGGTTCCTTCAGTGTTCTCGTTTTCCATCGCTAACCTCCCCTGCCCGGTCTTCTCCGAGCGTTTCCAGATTGGCATCAGCCTGCTTTGATACTTTTGTAGAAGTGTTATTGCGAGAACATCACAAGAAGTCAATGATGCAGGTCAGCTTCTAAGGAAGATCTACTTTAAAAAGAGGAACATGAACTTCGACCCCCGGGACAATACCGTGAAGAGATTCCTCGGCTGACCACGCCGTGGGTCGAACGTCCACCGCCGGGATACCGAACCCGAAGCTCCGATCCGACCCCAAATGAAATAACGACCCGCTCGCCAGGTGCCTCACAGCGGCGTTTCCACCGGAATCGTTGCTCGCTTCGGAACCCGTCATTTCACCCTCGCCCGCCTCTGGCGGCGCCGGCGCGGGCTCCGAATCAGGGGCCTCCTCGATAGGGGGCGCGTCATCGGGGATACTGTCACTGTCCGGCCTGGACTCCACCTCCGTGTAGGTGCCCTCGTCCGGCTGTCCGCTGGGATTCAACTCGAAGGAGAAGGCCGCCCCGCCCTCCGAATCGGCAGGAACCGCGCCTTCCTCCTCGGCCTCGTAGGCCCTGGCTATGGAGACAGCAACGGTTGTCGGAATGAGCAGCACCATGCTGGTCACGAGGAGAGCCACCGCGCCCTTGGGAGCGTTTTTCTCGAGGAAGTAGCCCCCAACGCCTCCTCCGCCCGCGCCCAGAATCGGGAAGACAATCCACGGCCAGGACGGCTTGACATCGGCGAACGACTCGATGAGCAGCACAACCTCCGCCCCACCGATTATACCTCCGGAGATGCCCACTCCCTTCGCCTGAACCGGCTCGTTGGGCGTACCTGCGCTCTGAGCGGCCACAGTTCCCGAAAAAATAAAAACCGCCGCCAGAGCCGCAACTCTCAGGATATTAGTAACCCCCTTCATTTCCGACATCCTCCCGAGCCCTTGAAAATCTTGACTGAGCTCTTTTGTCCTGCGATCAATCACAATAAATGCAACCGGGAACGTAGCATGTAGTTTGTTGGGCAACAAGAAGACTTGAATGGTCTTCCAGAACAGATTTTACGTTACTCGACCTTCCAGCGACCGACCAGCTCGGCGAGTTCCTCGAGGGACTCGGTCATGGCGCGGGTGTTCCGCTCGATCTTGCGGCTGACGTCCTGGTTCTCGGAGGCGGCGACGTTGATCTCCTCGACCGCTGCGGCGATCTGTGTGAGTCCCAGCGTCTGCTGATTGACGGCCGTGTTGATGATGTTCGCGAACTCCGAGTTCTCGCGGATGGCCTCACTCAAATCGTTCATATTCGCGCCCGCGATGGACACCATTTTCACGCCCTTCTCCGTCCTTTGCTCGCCCGCCTCGGCGGAGCCGACCATCTCCTCGATGGCCTTGCGATTGGCCGTCAGGGTAACAGTGATCTGCTGGGTTGCGTCCTTGGACTGCTGTGCCAGATCCTTGACCTCCTGGGCGACTACCGCGAAGCCCATTCCGTACTCACCCGCCTTGGCGGCCTCGATGGATGCGTTGACCGCAAGGATTTTCGACTGCTCGGCAATTGCATTGACCGATCGGATGATGTTGCCGATCTCCTCCACACTGGCCAGCAAGGTACGCGTCTTGGCGGAGATCTCCAGAGAGTCGTCCTTGATTTGCAGAATGATTTCACTGGCCGCGTCCACCGCCTGACGGCCGCGAATCGACACCTCCGTGGTCTTCTCGGCCGCGTCCACGATCTGCCCGGCGCTCTGGGCGGCGGAGAGGCCGGCCTTCTCCATCTCCTCCACGGTCGAGGCGGTCTCGGCCACGGCTGCCGTCTGTTGAGCCGCCGAGGTAGCGAGATGGGCCATACCCTGAGCGAGATCCCGGGAGACTTTGGTGGCCTCTTCCGTGAGCTTGATCGTGGTCACCACCTGCTTTCGCAGGGCCCGCGCCATTGTGGTAACCGAGTGGGACAGCTGATCCGCCTCCTTGACCCCATGCTCCTTTATGTCAATGTCCACGAGGTCGCCGTCGGATATACGCCGGGTGGCCTCCGAGAGCCTGATCATCGGCCTCGCCGCGCTCCGACCCACCAGGACGACCAGCACGATCACGGCCAGCACCCCCAAAACGATGGAGGCACTCATTACCGCCACGAGGTTAGTCCGAAAGGACTTGTACTCCTTCATTGACTCGACCAGAACGATGTAACCGGAGACCTCCTCCGCCTTGACCGTCGCAGCCGCGATGATGTAGTCCCCGTGGGATCTGGCAAATGTCTTGCCCAATCTCAGGCCGTCGGGGAACAGATCCTCGAACTCCAGGTCACCGACTGTGGCCATCAATTTTTTATCTTTATCGAACGCGAAGATCGCCGAAATGACGCGATTGGCGTCCTTGGCCTTCGAAAGCTCCTTCTTGTAGCCCTCGAGCTTGCCGAGGATCGAGGGCGCATCCCCTATGGCAAGATCGAAGTTCACCAGGGCGGACGCCTCCTTGGCGCTGGAGAGCGCCGCCGTCTGTACCGAGCTGATATAACGATCCTGGAAATCACCGGCGAAGCGACTGAAAACAAAGATGAGGAGACCCAAAATAACAACCAGGATCAATACAACACTGATGGTTAACCTGCCCCCGAGCGTCAACTGGCGTTTCATTTGCAAAGCTCCCTTGGTATCCGGATTCGATAGCGACGTTTTAACCTATCCATAACCGTCAGAAGGTCAAGGCCACTTGCCCGGCCAGAGTCCAGATGTCGGCAATGTTCGGAGCGTCCGGAAGCCTGACATAGGAGCAAGCCGCCTTGAGCACTACAAACGAGTTGGGCCTGAAGTTGAGGCCGCCCCTGTAGATCCATGTGTCGTATTCGGGCAGGGAATCGTACATCACATCGTACTCTACCATCACGAACGGGGTGAGACTCATGGCATCATCCCCGGAGACAATGGGTATCTCGTAGGCCGCAAGCACGTAGAGGCTGTACCTGAGGAAGTCGGGCTGGTACTCTCCCGAGGGCGATTCCACATTGACAATCGGCAGCACCACAAGCGGTCGAACCCTGTACTTGAGGTAGCCGCCGGCCACCTCCGACTGGAGTCGGAAGTTCCAGAGCCGAAACAGAATGTCCGCCGACCCGGCAAGCTCCTGGTAACGCTCCGTGATCTCCTCCACGATTGTCAATGTCGTACCGTCCTCGCCCGCGAAGCCGGGCGCCTTGGTCACGTCGGTTGTGTGGCCGAAGAAACCGTACGCCCCGACGGCGAACCCCACATCCTGCCCCTCGTAGGAGAGACGCAGCCTGAGGCCCACCGCCTTGTTGTCATCGAGGTCGTAGATCTCCTCGGTGGGGCCACGACCGTTGCTCAGTGTAACCGCGTAGTCGAAGTAGGTGCTCGCTGCGGGAAAGAACCGGCCGTGGACAACCAGGCCGGTCTGGTTGAGTGGCAAAGTGTGGCGCAACATCAGGTAGGGCTTGTTGATGGGGATGACCACCGGCGCCCCGTGATCGATGTTCCAGATGCCGAATGGCGTGAGGAAACGTCCCGCCGAGACACCGAAGAAATCGTAGGGTTGCCAGGTCATCTTGGCCCGCTCGATGATCACGCCGCCGAGGGTCAGTTCCTCGCTCGTACTGTTGTCCATATATGTGTTGTCGACCCTCTCATACGAGGGAATGAACGACGCATCCGCGCCGTTGGGCAAAAAAGTGAACCGCAACTCCACCAGCGAACTAATGGTCTCGGTGAGGTGTCCCGAAAAGTAGATATTGAGGTCGGTGATGCCGAAAGTGAACTTGTTCTGCATGATCCCATACATGACGTCTTCTTCTTGTATGAACCATTTACCTGCGTAGAAAGCCATGAACCCATACACATCGAGGGAGGGCTCGAACTCGCTACTCGCACCCATCTCATCAAAATCAATTTCGTCCTCCTCGTCCATTCGCGCGCGCAAATCCTCGAGGTCGGCCCTGAGCTGCTCTATCTCTTTCTGTTGCGCCTCTTGTTGCGCCTCGACCCGGGAGTCACCGGAATCGCCGGAGGGCACTGGAGCGCTCTGCGCGGATTCGGTGGAGGCATCTTCCTCACCCGACTCGGATGCAGGGGCGATCTCCTGAGCGACGGCGGTGCCTCCCGCGAGGAACAACAGCATCGTCGAAATTGTCAGCAGACCGGGTTTTTTGAAGCGTGGAAAACGTATCATGGATTCCTTTACCCGGCGGGCAACACCAGAACCACCCTGGCGGTGCCCTCCTTGAACTGGGATCGGTAGACGTAGCTGACCGCCCCACGGAGCTTGAACACAGCTCTCAATGTGTTTTCGAACTCGGCGGGCCTGGACTCACCCGCCTTGATCTTTCGCTTTTGCCAGTAGCTCTTCTCTGCGGAAGAGCTCATGTTCAGGACGCGCTTTCGGAAGTCCTCCCTCAGGCTGGAGCCCTCCGAGGCATTGACCGGGGTGGTTTTCCCTCCCGACCGCCACGAAGCTCTCTTCTTGAGGAAGACGTCGCGCAGTTCGTCAATTGTCACACTGTCGACGGTCGACGCCCTGTTCACCACTACCAGAATGTCCCTGGGACTCTCGGCCCTTGCCACAGGTGCGACGGCGAGGACAAAAGCGAGAACGGTAACTACAGATGCAAGCCTTGTCATGAGTTCAACTCCTCGTGATACGTTTCCACATATCTTGAGACTATTGTCTCGCACCTGAAATTCAGCTTTTGTAGTACTTTTAACGTCAGCCACCGTTGCTCGCATTACCCGTCACACATGCCGAGATTGCTATAGGTTTCATACTCGTCCGGAGGGATGCACAAGTTGGGAATCCCGGCCGTCAGGCCGTCCGGCGGGAAATCGCAACACAAGAGGTCTTCAGGACAATCGTTGGGGTTCGCGAGACAATTTGAAACCGCGCACTGCCCCTCCGTAGCGCCCGGCATCATCGCACAGTAGTCGGCGTCGTATCCCTCACAATCCTCATTGTCGGTACAGACCTCCCCGATACCCGTAACCCCCGAGTCAACTCCCGAGTCGCCCGCGCCGGTGTCGGTATCGCTGTCCGTATCGGTATCTATCTCCATGCAATAACCAGCATCATATGTATATCCTTCTCCACACCTCTTGCCGTCGGAGAGCTCGCAGGATATTGCCGGCACGGCCAGAACAATAAATAGCCACCCTAAAAGTCGCCGCATCGGCTGCCTCCTTGCATGGAACATTCCCAAACGATACTTTTCTTGCAATACATTAACGAATTCATGACCATAGCAGAATTTCCATATTACACACAGGGTAAATCTTTACATTTTTACTGTCAAGGACTCTTTTTCGGGTTATTATCTGAGAGAAGGGTATCAGGCCTTTCAAAAGAGGCTCGGTTGACTGGCCCGGACTTGGGATTATATTCTGGAAGTTATATCCCAAGCCCGAACAGCCCAGAGGGACTATTGATGGCAAATAAAGTTCTCATTGTAGATGACACCGAAACCATGCGGATGGCCGAAGAAATGATGATCTCGGATGAGGGATACGAAATCGACATCGCCATGGACGGCGTCGATGCCCTGGAGAAGATCGCTCGGAAAAAGCCTGATCTGGTGCTCATGGATATCATGATGCCCCGGATGGATGGAATCGAGTGCTGCGGGCGAATCAAGTCTGACCCCGACCTGAGAGACATCAAGGTGATCATGGTTACCACCAAGAGCGAGTACGAAAGGGTGAAAGAGGCTTTCGCGGCCGGCTGCGACGATTATGTAACCAAACCCATCGACAAAACTGAATTGCTGGGCAAAATGAAAGACCTGATGAAGTTCGCCAACCTGAGAGAACTACTGAAGTCCTGAAATACCGTTGGATGATCGAGATCTGGCTATCGTGAGCAAGAAAACCGACATGACAACCAAACAATCGGCCCCGACCGGGCCGGTCAACATGGCCACAAGGGTGGCACAGATACGCGAGCTGGAGGACAGACTCGTTGAGCTGAAGCAGGATCTGGTTTTCAGCACCGCCGTCGTCACACCCGGCCCCGAGACATCCAATCTCGATTTCCTTCTTGTAAAAATCGGCGAGCACACTCTCGCGGCCCCCGTCTCCTTCGTGGAAGAGGTGGTCGAGATGGCCGCCCTCACCTCCCTTCGCAAGGACGTGCAAACGGTCGTTGGCCTGCTGAACTACCACGGTGACATGATCGCCGTTATCGACCTCGCCCAGCTCGTGGGAATCGGGACGAGCGAGATCGACAGCAGCAAGGCCATGGTGATCTGCCACGTGGAGTCAAGAACCTTCGCCCTCCTGGTGGACGAGGCCATCGAGACAATTACCACCGATCCGGACGCGGTCGTGATCTCCGACAAGGTGCTTCCCGGACTGCTCAAGGCGGCCGGCATCCTCAAGCTGTCGGACGGCGGCACGGCCTTCATCATGGACCTGGGCTGGTTGTCTATCGGGGCGCAACTCGCCGGCCTCCTCCGCGACAACGCGGCGACCCCCCTCGATGAGAGCGACTCTTGACGGAGAGCCTCCAGAGCCGCAGGGACGATCCCTCTCAAAGCCTGACCGACGAGGATCTCTCCAGGCTCGCCGCCGTGTTGACCGAACGTACGGGCATAGTCTTCAACGAACAGAAGCTCAGAAATTTCCGGAGAAAGCTGGCCCCGTACCTGGAGGATATGGCCCCTTCCGCGAGGCCCGGACTCGTCGAGCGCATCGAAAACTCCGGCGACGAGCTACAACAGGTGATCAACCTGCTGACCATCGGAGAGAGCTACTTCTTCCGCAACAAGCCTCACTTTACGGCGCTGGAAGAGCGTATTCTGCTCGACCTCATCAAACAGAACATGACCCGTCGCCGCCTGAACATCTGGTGCGCGGGGTGCTCCACCGGGGAAGAACCCTATTCCCTGGCCATCCTGATCAAGGAGCGCTTCCCCCATCTGGCAAACTGGGAGGTGGATATCTTCGCCACGGATATCAACACCTCCTTCCTGGACCGGGCCCGACGGGGCATCTACACCAGGTGGTCCTTCCGCAACGTGGAGCCTCAAATCATCTCGAGCTACTTTGTCAAGGAGGAGGTGAACCGTTACCGCCTGAAGACCGAGATGATCGGTGACGTGCACTTCGACACCCTCAACCTGTCGAACCCCTTGTTCATGGAGCGCCTCGACAGGGCTCCCTTCGATCTTATCATTTGTCGCAACGTGCTCATTTATTTTTCGTACGAAGCGGCCAACCGGCTCATCGAGGTTTTCAAGGACCTCATCGTGCCGGACGGGTTTCTGATCGTGGGGCACGCTGAGTCCTTCCCGGCCCTGCGGGATCTGGAGGCCATCTACGCCCACGCCACCTACTTCTACCGGCGACTGTCAGGTCCGAGGCAGAAGCTTCACAGTATTCATCCGATTCACACTCTGTCCATCCCCGGGATCGGCGTCCAGGATGTGGAGCGAATATCCAGTGTGCTCGCACGGCGCGACCCCTCAATCCCGCCGCCATCCACGATGGATCCGGCGACAGTCGCCACCGACGATGACGATCTCGACAACGCGCTGGAGGCGGCCCGGGACCATACCGACATGGGGAATCTCACCCAGGCGAGCGCGCTGCTCGACGAACTGCTGGACGGACCGGGAAATCTCGACCACCGGGTCCATTTTCTCAGGGCCCTGGTGGCAGATCAGGAAGACCGGATCGCTGACGCCCTGGCAAGCCTGAAGCAAGTGATCTTCCTCAACAAGGTATTCGCCCTCGGCCACTACTACCACGCGATCATCTGCGAGCGTGAAGGGGATCTGGCGACAGCGGCCCGCTATTTGAGAAACGT
>JAUVAN010000261.1 GCA_030591725.1 Deltaproteobacteria bacterium | reverse complement strand
TACCTGACGGAGTAGTTGCCCGGATAGAAATCGATCTGTTCGAGCAGGTCCGAGTTGATCACGGAGGTGAGTCCGCCGAAGTGGTAGAGCATGGGCATGGGGATGGAGTCGAAGAAGACCTCCGTGTCCTGCGGAGCGCTGCCTCGAACTATGAGTGCGCCGGAGATCATCGGAGCCCGGGCCATCCCGGGCAGATTCTGTACGGCCCGCAGAGCGTCTCCTCCGGTGCCTGGTATCCGCGTGATCTCCCGTATGGTCACCTCCCGCCTCGTGACCTCTCGCAGGGGCTTGCGCGCCCGGACCACAGTTTCGTAGACAGGACCCTCGATCCCCTCGTCGATCTCTTCTTCGACTTCATCTTGCGCGGGCGGCGGCTCCTGGTCGACCTCGATCTCATGCTCTGTCTCCTCGATGAAAAACGTATATCTGTACAGAACCCGCGCCGGGATCGGTTCGCCGTTTTTCATGGCGGGGGTGAAGACGAATTCGTACATGGCCTCCCTTGCCAGCTCGTCGAATCCGTGTCCTGCGGCCTCCGTGATCTCCACTCGGGTCACCAGGCCGTTTTCGTCCACGTCGATCTGCGCCGTCACCACGCCCTCGATTCCGCTGTCGAAGGCCTCCTGGGGGTAGTCGGACCTCACGTACTCGATGAGGGATGGCGGGGTGAGCGTATCCTGCGCAAGCGCCGTCACGGGTCGGAGCATGACGAGGAACGCTGCAAGATACAGTAGGTAGACGCGCATTACGCGCAAGAGAATATCACGAAAATGAGGTCAGATCGGCTCCGCCACAAGATCGTGGTCGCTGTGACTGACGACGCGGGCGTCCACAATGTCACCCACCCGGGCATCGCTCGAAACGAGGTATGTCTTCCCGTCCACCTCCGGCGCCTGTCCCCGATGCCGACCGACCAGGACGTACCCGGCCTCATCGGCCGAGTCCTCCACCAGAACGCGTACGAACTTGCCAACCATCCCCAGGTTGTTCTCCCGTGCGATCACGCGCTGCACCTTCATCACTTTTCGAAAGCGATTGTACGAATCCCTGCGTGAAACCACCGGTTCTTTTTGAAAGGACGGAGTCCCCTCCTCGTCGCTGTACCGAAAAACGCCGAGGTGATCGAAGCGCGCCCATTTCACGAAATCCAGCAACTTCTCGAAGTCGTCCGCGGTCTCTCCGGGATGACCCACGAGCACCGTTGTTCGAAGGAAGATGTCGGGAACAATTTGCCTCGCTCGCTTTATCAGGCTGGTGAGCGTGCGCGGACCGTGCCCGCGTCTCATCCTTTTGAGCATATTCGCAGCTGCGTGCTGAATGGGGATGTCCAGGTACGGAACCAGCTTTTTAAGATCTGCCATCGCATGCAACAGCTCGTCCGGAACCCCGTCCGGGTACAGGTAGTGAATGCGAACCCACTGCAGCCCCTCCACCCGGTCCAGGGCGTGCACCAGGGTCACTATATCGCTGCCGTCGCTCAGGTCCGCGCCGTACGCGGACGTATCCTGCGAGACCAGGTTTATCTCCACCACCCCTGCTTCTACGAGCTGCTCGGCCTCGCCTACTATCTGCGCGACGGGCCGGCTCCTCGCCTTTCCCCGGATCGACGGAATCGCACAAAAAGCGCACTTCCGGGAGCAGCCGTCCGCCACCTTCACGTATACCGACGGGGCGCCCGATTCCACAAACCTCGGGGTGTCTGGACCCTGAAGGAAATGTCCCGGCGCGCTCACCTCGACAACGCGCCCCCGATCCGAGAGTATGTCCTCGAAATGATCCGCTGCCGTGGTGCCGAGGACACAGTCGATCTCAGGCATCTCTTTCGCTACTTCCAGGGCGTACCGCTGAGACAGGCAACCGGCCGCAACCAGCTTTTTGCAACGACCGTCCGTGCGATGACGCCCCATCTCGAGAAGTACGTTCACCGATTCTTCCCTCGCGTCCCCGATGAACCCGCAGGTGTTGACCACTATTACGTCCGCGTCGGATGGATCCGGCACCAGGTTGTAACCCTCGAGTGTCGCAATCCCCGCGAGCACTTCCGTGTCCACCCGGTTCTTTGGGCAGCCGAGGGAGAGAAAGTGGATTGTGCGGGATTTTCTGTTCACTTGCCGTAGAGGTCTTCGCCGTTCCAGCAGAAGGTGCAGAGCTTCTCCCTCGGGAGGCCGATGGCCTCGATGAGGTCGGAAAGACGCTGGTACTTGCAGGTGGTGAGATCCAGGTGTTTCCCGATCCACTCCACCATTGAGTGGTAGCGATCCGTGTCGGGGTTGGAATATTCGTCCAGGTGTGCTCCCGCGTCGCCCTCGAGATCCTTGATAGCTTTTCGTGCGGCAAGATCGAGTTCGGATTTGGAACGCGAGAAGTTGAGGTACTTGCAGCTGAATACCAGCGGCGGGCAGGCGGCCCGCATGTGCAGTTCCAGGGCGCCGTATCCGAAGAGCCGCTTGATGATGTCGCGCAGTTGGGTCCCCCTGACTATGGAATCCTCGCAGAACAACAGGCGCTTGTCCTTGATCATCTCGGCGATGGGGATCAGCTTCATCTTTGCCACCAGATCGCGCACCTTTTGATCCTGGGGCATGAAGCTTCTGGGCCAGGTGGGTGTGTACTTGACGAACGGACGGCGATAGGGAATTCCGGATTCGTTGGCGTAGCCGATGGCGTGACCGATGCCGGAATCGGGGATGCCCGCGACGAGGTCGGCCTTCACGTCATCCGCCCTGGCCAGGGCCGCGCCGCAACGGTTTCGGACCTCCTCGGTGTTGACTCCCTCGTACGTGGACACGGGATATCCGTAGTAGACCCAGAGGAACGCGCAGATCTGCATGTCCTTTCCCGGGGGGGCAACCTGCTCCACGCCATCTGCGGTGATGCGCACGATCTCGGAAGGGCCCAGGTACCTGTCGACGGCGTAGCCCATGTTGGGCAGCGCGCATGTTTCCAGGGTGACAGCGTAGGCTCCGTCCTTCTTGCCCACCACAATAGGGGTGCGGCCGAGCCGATCGCGAGCGGCGTAGATGGCGTCCTTGGTGAGCAGCAGCAGGGAACATGATCCGATGATCGCTTCCTGGGCGGCGCGGATCCCGTCCGTGATGGTTGCCTCCCGATCGATGATTGACGCCACCAACTCGGTGGGGTTGACCTCGTTGCCGCTGAGCTCCGAGAAATGAGTTCCCCTGTGCTTGAGCGCGTCGCTGGACAGCTCTTCGATGTTGTCTATCTTGCCCACGGTGACCAGTGCGTAGGAGCCGTGGTGGGAACCTATCAGCATGGGTTGATCCTCGTAGTCGCTGATCACACCGATGCCCATGCGGCCGCTCAGTTTTGGCAGGTCCTCCTCGAACTTGGACCGGAACGGCGCATTGGTGATGTCGTGAATGTTGCGCTTGAATCCATGTTCCTTTTGCACAACGAGTCCACCGCGCCGAGTGCCGAGATGGGAGTGATAGTCCGTTCCGTAAAAGAGGTCGAGAATGCAGTCATCCTTGGTGGCAACGCCGAACAATCCGCCCATGGTTTCCTCCGTGAATTAGAAAATTTACAGCTCGTGGTCTGCCGCATCGTTTTCCGACAATTTGCACTGTAGACCTTTTTCGGGCGCAGAAAAGGATTGAATGCGAGATATGCTCAAAAACATCATTCCCTTGCCCACGAGGGGCGCATTGAATAGTCTCAAGGTCGGCGCCACCCTTTTTTCAGGAGAAGCACAATGGAACGTGAAACCTATCGCGAGCCGCTCGTCAGCCGCTACACCAGCCGCGCCATGCAGGAGCTCTTCGGTGAGAATACCAAGTTCAGAACCTGGCGCCGGTGCTGGATTGCCCTCGCGGAGTCCCAGCGGGAACTGGGGCTCGACTCCATTGTCGGTGCCGACGCGATAGAGCAGATGAAGGCGCATGCAGACGACATCAACTACGAGGTCGCCGAGGCGAAGGAGAAGGAGCTCAGACACGACGTCATGGCCCACGTGCACGCCTTTGGGGCCCAGTGTCCGGCCGCCGCGGGGATCATTCACCTCGGGGCCACGTCCCAGTGTGTGGTCTGCAACACCGACCTGATCCTGCACCGGGAAGCTCTCGCGCTCATCCGCGCCGACCTCGTGCGGGCGATTCACCGCCTGACCGCCACCGTGAAGCGCCACAAGGATCTCCCGGTCCTGGGAGCGACCCACTTCCAGCCCGCACAGCCGACCACGTTGGGAAAACGGTTCAGCGTCGCGCTACAAGATCTCATCATGGATCTGGACGCCCTGGAGTGGGTCATGAACCAGGTGAAGGCCCGAGGCGCGAAGGGCACCACCGGAACCCAGGCGTCATTCCTCAAGCTCTTTGACGGCGAGAGCGAGAAAGTAAAACAGCTCGACGAAGCGGTGGCCGGGAAGCTCGGCTTTACGGCGTCGTACCCCGTCACGGGCCAGACATACCCGCGCAAGCTCGACACCAAGATCGCCGAGACCCTCGCCGGCATCGGCGCGTCCGCGCACTGGATCGGCGTGAACATTCGCCTCATGTCCGGGCA
The DNA here is from genome assembly GCA_030591725.1 of Deltaproteobacteria bacterium. Classification (GTDB taxonomy): domain Bacteria; phylum Myxococcota_A; class Polyangia; order JAAYKL01; family JAAYKL01; genus JAUVAN01. Next base: position 1,636 of record JAUVAN010000261.1, on the reverse strand, counting down.
AAAGGAGATGGACGAGCCATTTGGCAAGAAGCAGGTGGGATCGTCCGCCATGGCGTACAAGCGCAACCCCATGCGTTCAGAACGGATGTGTTCCCTCTCGCGCAAGTTGATGAACCTGCCCGCCGATTTCCACGCCACCCACGCCAACCAGTGGATGGAGCGGACCCTCGACGACTCCGCCATCCGGCGCATGGATATTCCCCAGGCATACCTGCTTGCCGACGCGGTGCTCGGCCTTCTCCTGGATATCTGCGGGGGCCTGGTTCCCAACAGTTTCGCCATCGACGCGCGTCTGGCCGCGGATCTTCCCTTCCTCGCCACCGAGGAGATCCTGATGGCGGCGGTGGAAAAGGGAGCATCCCGCCAGGATGCCCACGAGGCCATTAGGGAGCACTCGATGGAGGTTGCGCGACTGGTCAAGGAGGCGGGAAAACCCAACGATCTCCTCGACCGCCTCGCCGCTGACGACCGCATCCCCCTGGACTCAAACGACCTGTCCGGGCTGGCGCGGGACGCCTCCCGTTTCATCGGCAGGGCCGTCGAGCAGGTGGATGATTTTCTCTTCGGAGTAGTCGAACCCCGCCTCGCCGACTACGCTGATATTCTAAAGCGTGAAGCCGAAAACCGGGTGAAGGTGTAGTGACAGCAACTTCCAGATGGAGGAAGAGCTTGCTCTGGGCGATCCTCATGCCCGCTGGAATCTACCTGATTGTCTGCGCGGCGATGTGGGCGTTTCAGAGTTCGTTCATCTATTTCCCCTCCCCGCACATGCAAGGCGATCCCGGCCTCATCGGCCTCGAGTACACAGACGAACACATGACCACCGAGGACGGCGTCGAGCTCCACGGATGGTTCGTCCCCTCGTCGTCCGAGCGGCCAGTGGCGCTCTTCTGCCACGGAAACGCGGGAAACATCTCCGGGAGATTGGAGATGATCCGTCTTCTTCACGAGATTGACCTGAACGTCTTCATCTTCGACTACCGCGGGTACGGCAAGAGCGCGGGCGCTCCGAGCGAGGAGGGAACGTACCTGGACGCGGACGCCGCATGGAAACATCTTGTAAAGAAACGCGGCTTCTCTCCCGACCGGATCCTGGTGTTCGGCAGATCCCTCGGAAGCGCCGTTGTGTCGCATCTGGCGGCGCGGGAGAGGCCCGGCGCGGTGGTGCTCATGTCGGCGTTTACATCCATTCCGCAGGAGGGGCAGGAGGTCTATCCCTGGTTGCCGGTGAAGCTGCTCTCGAGGTTCTCCTATCCAACTCTCGACAACGTGAAAAAGATCTCATCGCCGATAATGGTGATCCACGGGCGCAACGACGAGATCATCTCCTTTGCCCACGGAGAGAAGATCTTTGCGGCCGCCAACGAGCCCAGACGGTTTCTCGAGATCGGCGGCGGGCACAACGACGCCCTGCACCATTCCGGAAACGATATTGAAAAAGCTCTTCGCGAATTTGTGAACGAGTACTATTAGATCTGTCAATTGTTGATTATGAAGGAAGAAATATGAAACAGGCTCTTATTCTTGCCGCGGGACGCGGTGCTCGTCTGGACCGCCGCGGAACTCCAAAACCACTGGTAGAGGTTGGCGGGCATCCCATCATTTTCAGGCAGATTGAACAGCTTCGGGATGTGGG
>JAUVAN010000483.1 GCA_030591725.1 Deltaproteobacteria bacterium | reverse complement strand
CTTCAACGTACCATGCTCCCTTTTTTGTTGATGTTGGATTTTGTTTTAGCTGAGCATATACTTTGTATACAGTGGATTTCTTGTAACCTTGGTCAATTACCTCTATTGGACTCGCGGCCGATGATCCGACCCTTCATTTCATCAGAGGGGAGGTCAACGACCGACACCGTACTTTCGACCACGTGCTCGGCCGCAATCCGTTGGATCGCCATCGAGATGATCCTGCGGGCCTTTTCTTTGGCTTTTTCGGTGGCCTCGTCCTCGATGCGCTTGGCCATTCCGGCCGCATCCATGCGGGCTTCATTCTCCAGGGCCTTGAGGAGTTCGCCCTTGGCCTGCTCAGCGGTCAGACCGGCGATCTGCTCGAGTTTCTCTTTCTGGATGGCAACAGCGGCCTCCAGCTCGGCCTCACCCTGGGCAATCTGAATTTCCCGGTCGGCCAGCTGTGTTTCAGTTCCTTCGACCCTCTCGGCCCGAGCCTCGAGGTCAGTTCTCAGCTGGTCCAATTCCGTTTCGCTCTCGCCCAGGCGACGGTCCAGACCATCCAACTCCAAGCGATGTTCCCGGGTTTCCCGCTCGAATTCCGTTCGCGCGGCGAGCAGGCGCTCCCGCATCTGAATAGCAGCATCTTTTTCAAGGCGTTGAGCGTCAATTTCCGCTCGCGCATTGATCCTCCGCGCTTCTTCCTCAGCCTTGAGCATCATCGACCGGGCAGCAGCACGACTGCGCCGCCACACCGCCCATACGACACCAAGACCAAGGAGAAGGATCGCGGCCGACGCTGCGACTACGATGTACAACAGCTCCATGGCGTACCCCCTCAGGAACGGTCAGGCCGTCCGGCGGGGAGCGAAGCTCTGGTTACAGGGAGGGGTAAGAGGAGGCCCCCACTTCGGCCGTGTGGGCAACCCTATTTGAACCTGCGATACCACAGGTGGGCACCTGTCCACCGTTCCGCAGAACGGCAAAACCCGGCAACCCTTCAAATAGGTGTTGGTTCAACGATAGTTTCACCCATCACCAACCGCGCAGGGACCTCCAGACTCATCTGATTTCGGGTTGTTCCCGATGTTCATGACCTCTTCCAATCGTGTAACAAGTTTTTGAGCTTTCCGCTCCAGTTGCTTATGCCGGTTATCCTGGTCCGTCTCACGTTCTTCAAATAATTCATCAGCGATGTTCAACGCAGTCAAAATCGCAATCTTGACCGTGTCAACACTTGAACTCCGCTCGGCGACCTCCTGCATACGAAGATCCACAAACCGCGCCAGCTCTTGCAAACGCGCCCCGTCACCTTCGGTCCGCAGACCCAGCCGTTGTCCATAAATATCGACGTTGGCCCGGACGGTCGTCAATGAATCCTCCTTTCCAGGTTCCAGTATACCCCAGCGATCAAGGGGGGGTGCAACCCCGCCGAATCGGCGTCCATTGCCCTCAGCGGTCCCGGTCGCCGACGCGGTCGCCGTTGACTGTCCCGGACGCTGTTTTCTGCCCCTGGCGCTGTTCACCGTCCCTGCCGCGGCCAGCTGACGCGGTCCCTGACGCGGTTCACGGTCGCGGTCGCTGATCCCGACGCGGGCGCTGTCCCCCGACTCACTCCCCAATTCTCCACCCATCCACCGACGGCCGTGTCGACGATCGATCCGGCCAACCACATCGAGAGACTGACCAGCGTCAGTCCCCAGGACACCCCCTGCAACAAAGCCAGGCCGGGATGGAAGGAGAGCCATTTCTTGGGCGTAGCTGCGTGACCGACCATCCCGGCCACAAAGAGCATAAGGACCGCGTCGAACACGGCTCTTCGCACCATCCCGATCTCACCGAGCAGATCTCACCCCGGGGGAGCATGGATCACGCCTCGTCCGATGAAGACTGCGATTCCAGAGCCTTGTCAATCATCGAAATCACCGTTTCCAGCCGTTCGGCGAACTCGGTCTTCTGTTGTTCGAGTTCTTCAGCACGACCGGCGAGGCCTTCGCCCTCTTCCAGGCGGG
>JAUVAN010000512.1 GCA_030591725.1 Deltaproteobacteria bacterium | reverse complement strand
ACAAACCCAGCGGATACTTGCGCTTCGCCGCCCTCGCTACGAAACCCGGTGAGAAGAGCGGGCTAAGGCCATATCACTCGTCGCAGGATCCTACCAGACGGAGATTGTGGACGGGCTATTTCGGCAGCGGCGGCGCCGGACGGCGGTCGGCGATGAGGTGCATGACGGCGAGGTACGGGTGCTTGCGGAGCATCCGCGGCCCAGCGTACCGCATCACCTCGCGCATTCTCTCCCGGGGCTGTGGCCGGTAGCAGTGGATCGGGCAGTTGGTACAGGTGGGTTTGTCGGACCCGTAGGGGCAGAGATCAAGACGCCGGTCGGCGTAGGCGGCCAGCTCCGCGCACTCCCGACACAGTGCGCCGGCGCCGTGGTGGTCGGCGCAGTACAAGTCCATCATCGCCCGTACCGTCTTGCGCTCTCGGAAGAATCGTGGAGTCTCGCGTTTCACCACCACAGTGTGGCTCGCCGCGCCGCCCTGGTCCTTGATTTCGGTCAATTCTCATTGATTCCATGAAAAACATGTCTTTTTTCTTGTTTATCGTTAAAAATTGATTGACAAACGTGTTTCCAGGCCCTATAAAGAATGTTGACCGCATCCCATGGGAGCGGCCAAAAAGGGAGGCAGAGATGATGACTCACCACGCGTTTTTCAACCCGCTCGAAAAGGCGTTCCGATTTTACGCCGGGCTTTACCTGGCCATCATCCTCTTTCAGGGCCTTGGCCTTCTGATGTACGTCGTCAACGTGTGGCCTCGGGTTCGGGTCACCACCTCGACCGGTGTCAGCCTTTTCATTTCTCTCGCTGTCGTTCTCGGATTCGTCCGCGCCTTGATGTGGGTCCGAATCTACTGGAAGGGTGCGCGAGCTCTCTCGATTCTCCGAACCGAGGGAGATTCGCCGGTTCTCGCCGATCGTCTGGTTCCGGTCCTCATGACGCTGACGCGACTACTGGTGATCAGCTGCGTGCTGGACTTTCTCTTCCTCCCGGCCTACTTCCTGAGCGACACCTTCCTGCCATTTTCCGTATCCGGCTGGCGGCTCGGCGCCGTCGAGCTCGCGCGACTCCTCCTCCCGCAGGCCTTCGGTTTCGCAGCGCTCGTTCTGGCGTTCCTCACCCACCAGTACGGAATCCTCCTCCATGAGCGCAGCCGGATGAGGGCTGAGCTCGATCTGACGATCTGAGAATCTCATGCCGATCATCATCAATCTCGACGTGGAAATGGCGAAACAGAAGATGAAGCTCACCGAGCTTTCCGACCGGGTCGGCATCTCGATCCAGAATCTTTCGGTGTTGAAAACCGGCAAGGCGAAGGCGATCAGGTTTTCGACTCTGGAGAAACTCTGCGAGGCGCTGAACTGCACTCCGGGCGATCTGATCGAGTACCGGCGTTCCTGAGTCGGGAAGTGGACATGTTCACGAAAGGGAGGGGATTAACCCCTCCCCTACGGGCGCAAGATATTTCGTAGGGGCGGGGTTTATCCCCGCCCTTCAATTGTCATCTGCACCAAAATTATCCGATTTTTTGCGATTTCAGCTATAATGCTCCCTT
>JAUVAN010000415.1 GCA_030591725.1 Deltaproteobacteria bacterium | reverse complement strand
GGATTGATGAACCAGGTTCCCGTGAGTCCGTGAGAGATCATGGTGGGAATACCCAACAGCGCCTGCCCCGGGGTGCTGTCGTCAAAATTGATGGAGAGGGCCGCGCCGCGATCGTATTTCCACTGAGCCACCTCAGAGTGTCCCGTCAGGCCGAAGGCCGGATTGCTGAGCCCGCTCGCCGAATCGCAGAAGTTTGTGCCGGTGTCGGTGTCCGAATCGGTGTCTGTGTCACTGTCCGAATCCGAATCGGTATCGCCGTCGGAATCCGTATCTCCATCTGTGTCAGCATCAGTGTCCGTATCCCCTCCCCCACCGCCGCCGCTATCATCCGAACACCCACTGCAAACCAACACTGTCGCCAATACAATTAAAAACAAGTATCTCATGACCCGCCTTTCATCTCGCGGTCACCTTCCCCGTGAATCACTAATTGTAACCCAGATGTCGCCTCGCGTCCGGCAAGTCCTGTCGCGCCCGGCGCCGTAGCTCTGCCCGAACGAAATCCGCGTCAACCCTCGATATGGGTGTCTCCCGCTCGCTGGAATACGAAACGCCGTTTTCCCAAAAATGCGAAACTCCGAACACCTCCTGCGCCAGATCTGTGTTCCCCTCGAAGTTGTTGAACAGCACCTGATCCATGCAGGAAGTATCGAGCGGCGCGGTCGGGTTTTTCAAAAACTCGATCATCAGGTGCCTGCCGCAGTGTGTCTCCTCCGGGTCATCCGAAACCGGCGTCCCGCTGGTGATGTTGTGCGCGGCAGTCGGGAACAACAGAAACGTCTGGTTCGGCCCGTTCAATTGTTCACCCATGGTCACCGCGCGAGAGTAGTGCGTGGCCGGATCGAGCATTCCCTGCAGCATGAGCATGGGCACGTCGGTCTGCGCCCATATATTGTCGTGCAACTCATCGTTGTACTTCGGCCACACCTCCCACTCCTCGTACATGGAATCCCCCGATCCGGTCCAGAACACGGCATCGGCCTCCAGTTCATTCCAGTAGAGGTGCAGCGATACCGGATCCGGAAAGTCCGGATGCTCCCACATTTCCGAGTACACGACGTTCCTGTAAAGAACCCCGGAATAACCAACGCCCAGATCCTGGTAGGTGCTGTCGCTTCCGAAGATCATGTTGACGGCTCCCTTTATTGCCGTGATATCTCCCGGCTCACATCTCGCCAGGCGGTACAGCAGGGCCGGGACAACGTCGTGATACGGGTAGTAGTAAAGAAGACGGGTAGCCATGTAGGGCACGTAGTACTGGTAATTCTCCGCGTCCGAGCAATGACCCTGGTACCAGACACTCTCGAAAAGCTCCTTGATCTTTTCGAGCGGTTCCTTGCCCCATTTCATACTGCAGTAGTCGTCCCTGAGGCAGGCGTCGAAGAGATCTTTCCCCGCCTGATCGAAACCCTCCTGGCTCCATATGAATGTCGAATCTGCGGGACAAACTCCTTCGAAGACCACGCCGTCCGACTGCTCGGGGAAGATCTTCAGGTAACGATGGCCGATGAAGGTACCGTACGAACCTCCCCATATCAGCGCCTTCTTCCCCGGCTCCCGTGTGGCCTCGATGTACGCGGCTAGATCGATCGCGGAATCAGAGGTGGTGTAGGCCTGTAGTTCATCTCCGATCTCCGTTTCCACTTGCTCTATACAGACCTCGACATCGAAATCCTGCTCGTCCTCCTCTGGACAGACCAGCTTCCCCGAGTCGCCGACTCCCCGGTGATCTATGGTGTAGACATCGAGCTCGGGGTAGAGGTTTTGTATCTTCTCCATCAACCCTGGCAGGCCCTCCACACCCGAAGCGCCGGGGCCGCCGTGCAGAAACCAGATCTGACCTTCGCTGACAGGCTCGGCCGAGAGGCGGCGCTTGGCGTATACCTCCAGGGTACGACCGTCAGGGTTGTTCCAAAACAGGGGCATCGCTGTCGAGGAGCATTCGGCGAGTCCGTCGTCCTCTCCGTAAATGAAAGAGCACGGGAACCACTCGACCAGAACGTCGGTGATCGGGTACGCATAGTCCGGCCCGGCGTCAGTCCCGGCGTCCGGTCCCGCGTCCGGGATTCCCTTTGAAACGTCGTCGGTGCACGCCACCGCCACGATAGCGACAAACAAGGCCAGCCTGATTATTGAAAAATAACTCATAGAACCGTCTCCTTTGATCCGGATACATGGAATACCGAATTTACATGACGCGGCTGCGCCAAACAAGGATTGCGAACGGAGAGGCTATTTCAACTATTGCCGACTGTACGGCCTATTCGATGATCGGGGCGGGGTTGATCGACCGCACCCCGACACCGCCGAGGTAGCCGTACGAATTGGCGTGCGCGCTCCCTACCACAGAGAGGCCGACCTGGTCGGTGGCGGTGAGCACGTGAGCGCCGTCCAGACAACCGGTGGAGTTGTCCAGGTTGTCGATGAAGATCCGGGCCGTCTGCCAGTTGGAGCCGCCCACCGATTCGAACTCGGAGTCCGGGATCACGCCGAGGCAATCGAGGGTAACCTCGGTGCCGCCCCAGCGCACGATGATGATGTGGTCGTAGGCAAAATCGAACACGTCGTCGGTGTTGAACACATAGCGATCGAGGAACTGCCCCGCCGGCGCGGACTGAAGCATCATCGGGTCGCCCTCGATATCGAAGCAGTTGACGTAGAGGCAACCGGTCATCATCTGGTAGGCGAAGAACGACGCTTCGGGCTCGGCCGGATCGGACGGGTTGTTCAGGATCCCCTCGACGTAGTGATCCTGCTCGCTCTCGAAGGTGATCACCTGGCCCTGCTGGGCGAGCGTGTAGGACGAATTGTAGGGCGCGGGGGCGGGGGGATCGAAGGTGACCGTCATGTCGTCGGCCCCGGCGATGATCCGCCAGAGTACCCCCTGTTTTGAGCATTCATGGCGATCGGCATGCCTCGCGAGCACCGTGCTGGTGCCCCAGGCGGTCAGCGGCAATATTTGCTCCTCCACGTGATCGCAGGCGGCCCAGGCGCCGGTCGGCACATTGGCGCAAGAGTGCCCGCCGAACACTACTACCGGCTTGTTAGCCTGGATCACGGTGCCGGTGAGATCATCGTTGTGCGTTGCCGGCGAGAGGGAGATCACGTCGTACTCTTGAAGCGTGTACTCGGCGCTCTGGACTCCGGCAGTGAACGGACCGACGCCGCCCAGGCTCGGCACGTTGACCGACGGGGTGAACGTGAGGGTGGTGTTATCCTCGGTGATCACCACGGTGACCTTGGAGGTGGATTCGGGCGATTCGCCGGGGCCCTCGCCCCAGGCGGCAGCGATGTACGTGCCATCCAGACTGGTGGTCGGGATCAACAGCGAGGCGTCGGTGCTGAACAGTTCGATGCCGT
>JAUVAN010000447.1 GCA_030591725.1 Deltaproteobacteria bacterium | reverse complement strand
GGGGTACAGATGATGAGGCAGCGCTTCCCCATGGGGACTGTGTACTGGTGAGGTCGAGAGAAGTCCTGACAATGGACTTCAGCGTATGTGGAAGGCGATGAAATGCTGGAGCTGGCAATCCTTGTCCTGGTCGCGCTGGGTGCTTCCTTTCTCTGCTCCATTGCCGAAGCTGTCCTCTTGAGTGTGACGCCGTCATACGTTGCCTTGCTCGAACAGAAGGGAAAAGGGTCAGGGAAACTGCTCCGGAGACTGAAGGAGGATCTCGGGCGACCCTTGGCCGCCATTCTCAGCCTGAACACAATCGCACATACCGTCGGTGCAACCGGCGTCGGTATGCAGTCGGCCGTGATTTTCGGCAGCGCAAGCCTCGGTATCGTCTCCGCAATCCTGACGTTTATGATCTTGGTTTTTTCGGAGGTCATTCCGAAAACACTGGGCGTGGTTTACTGGCGTTCGCTTGCTCCACCAGTGGCAAGAGGGGTCATGATCATGATCTGGCTCATGTACCCGCTCGTCTGGCTTCTGGAAAAGCTGACCAAGCTGCTTTCAAAGAGGGATGCCGCAGACATTTTTTCCCGGGAGGAATTCACCGCGATGGTCAGGCTCGGCGTTCAGGAAGGACAGATCGACGAGCGGGAATCGCATATCGTCAGGAACCTGCTCAGGTTCCCAAAGTTGAGAGTCAAGGAAATCATGACTCCCAGAACCGTGGTGTTTGCTCTGCCTGGAAGTATGACTATCGACCAGACTTTCGAAGATAATCCCGAAATCGCCTTTTCCCGCATTCCCATATTCAAGGACAATCATGACGACATCAACGGCTTTGTGCTCAAGAGCGACATACTCCTGGCCCAGGCCCGAGATCAACATGAGGCGCGGCTCTATACATTCAAGCGTGAGATCAGATCCATCCCCGAAATGGCATCCCTGTCCAGTCTCTTTGAGTTTCTTCTGGAGAAACGCGAGCACATCCTGCTGGTGGTGGATGAATACGGCGGAATGGAAGGCGTCGTGACCCTGGAGGATTTGATCGAAACCCTGCTTGGGCTGGAGATCGTCGACGAAACAGACAAGACGATCGATATGCGGGCCCTGGCCCGCGCCCAATGGAAGAAACGGGCCAGGGGATTCGGTCTTCTCGAAGACTAGCCCGCACTTCTAACCAAGTTTCATCGCGAGGGTTGAGGAGCGCGCAACTTGTTCTTCTATTGCCCACGCCGGCCCCTGCGCGGCCTCCCGCCATCGGCGGGACCGCCCTTGCGAGCGGTGCGCGAGGTCCCTATATAGCGCAACTATGCCAGCATCGCCCAAATCGCGACAAACCCAATCTCAACACCCTTCGCGGCTCTCGCTACGAGACGTGGTGAGAAGTGGGCTAGCGGTGCCAGGCGAGCCTCCTGCAATATTCGGAATCCTAGTAGGGCGGGAGTAAATCCCCGGCACTCGGCAGCCGTGGAGCTTCGGTTGGGGTAGAGTGAGCGTGCTGGCAAACTGTTGACTATCGATGTAAGGACGCCACCCCCGCGGAGGGCCCTCCCAGATGTATCACGAGGATCCGAAGGCAGCGCAGATCATCCTCGACAGCGTGACCGACGGTGTGTTCACCGTCGATCGCCAGTGGCGCATCAGGTCCTTTAACAGGGCGGCGCAACGGATCACCGGTGTACCGTACGACGAGGCTATCGGAAGTCGTTGCTGCGACGTGTTCCGGGCCAGTATCTGCGAGAGTGATTGTGCCCTCAGGAACACCATCGACACCGGGCAGCAAGTCGTCAACAAGGCGATATTCATCATCGACGCGAACGGGCACAAGATCCCGATCAGCATTTCCACCGCCGTACTCGAAGATGATGACGGCAATATCATCGGTGGTGTCGAGACCTTCCGCGACCTCAGCCAGATCGAGGAGCTGAAAAAGGAAGTCGAGAGTCACTATAGCCTCGGCGACATCATCGGTAAGAGTGCGGCGATGCGCACGCTGTTCAAGCTCGTGCCGGTGGTTGCGGAGAGCGACAGTACGGTGTTGATCCTCGGTGCAAGCGGCACCGGCAAGGAGCTCTTCGCTCGCGCCATCCACAACCTCTCGGCGCGGCAAAAAAAGCGGTTCGTGGCCATCAACTGCGGCGCTCTCCCGGACACGCTCCTCGAGTCCGAACTCTTCGGTCACAAGGCCGGCGCCTTTACCGATGCGCGGAGAGACAAACCTGGTCGGTTCGCGATTGCCGATGGGGGCACGATCTTTCTGGACGAGATCGGCGACATTTCGCCGGCGATGCAGGTCCGTCTGCTGCGGGTGCTGCAGGAGCGTGTTTACGAACCACTGGGTTCGGTGACTCCGGTGGAGGTTGACGTGCGGGTCATCACGGCCACCCACCAAGATCTCTTGAAGCTCGTTCAAGAGAAGCGCTTTCGCGAGGATCTGTACTACCGGATCAATGTCTTCCGGCTCGACCTCCCAGCGCTCCGCGATCGGCGCGAGGACATCCCGCTCCTCGTCAATCACTTCGTGTCGAGATTCAACACGATTCAAAACAAGGACGTTGCCGGGATCTCTGACGAGGTCATGAACGTGCTTATGAGGTGCGATTACCCCGGCAACGCTCGAGAGCTGGAGAACGCGATCGAGCACGCCTTTGTGCTCTGCAAGAGCGGTCTCATCGAACTTCGGCACTTACCACAGGAGATCCTAGAGAACGCCGGGTTGCCGTCCGTGCGGG
>JAUVAN010000340.1 GCA_030591725.1 Deltaproteobacteria bacterium | reverse complement strand
TGGGAAGCTTTGCCGATCAGAAGGGGATGAAAAAACGCCTCTTTCTGATTTTCCTGGGAGCAGGGGTCGTGATGACTTTCCTGTTTGCCACAATCGGCGAGGGTATGGTTGCCTATACGATGGTGATTACTCACCCGGCAAGTAAAGATTATACAGCTGCATAGCTGATCACCGGATCTTTGAAGTACTTCCTGATCCGCTCGGGGGAGATCTCCAGCAATCGCATGTGACTGTCGGCGGCTACACGAAGGGTAGCCTTCGTTCTCGTCGGGGCTTTTTGCCCAACTCCTTGTTTCAGGTCCGCGTTGAGGTGTTCGTCGGGATTGAGGTCAGGGCTGTAGGAGGGAAGAAAGAAAAGCTCAATCGCCTCTTTGTGCTCTTCGATCCAGTCGTTGACCACGTAGCTATGGTGAACACGCAGGTTGTCGAGAATGAGAAACACTTTCCGTGGTGCCCCGCGAAGCAGACGTTCGAGAAACTCGGTAAACCGCTCTGCATTGACCGCCCCCTCGGTGATCATCCAGCAGACCTTTCCCTTGTTCGTGATCGCCGAGACCATCGAAAGATTCTCATGTTTTGCCGTCACCGTTACGGCCGGACGTTTGCCAACGGGAGCAAAGCTACGTCCGCGTACATCGCCGGCACGAAGCCCTGTTTCATCTCCCCAATAAATCTCGGCCTGTTCGGCATCTGCACGATCTCGAATCTCCGGATAGCGTTTATCGAGCCACTGTTTGACCGCTTCCGGTTTGCGTTCATAGGCAAACTTCGCCGGTTTCTGTGGGGTAAACCCCCAGCGACGCAAGTACTCACCGACGGTGCGAATCGGCATCCGTATGCCGTACTGACTCTCAATCAGTTGTCGGACCGCTTCACGTGTCCACAGAGCAAAGTCGAGTTTCAACTGATCCGGATGCTTGTCGATGATCATGCGGCGAATCGCTTTTTCTCGATCCGCGCTCAAGTGACGTTTCTCACCGTGGCGGCGTCCGCGACGCTTATTTGCCAGCGCTTTTACACCGCCTTCCTGGTATCGTCGCCAGGCATTATATACTGTGCCGCGACTCAACCCGACAGTCTCGGTAATCTCGACGACCGATTTGCCCTGCTTTTTCATGCGGATGATGATCTTCCGTCGCTCTTCCTGCACCGCGCCCGATAGTCTGCGCCCGTCTTCTCGATCCATACTGTTCCCCGCCCGGCGGAGTTTCCGCTAACCGGTCAAACTTGCCGATACTAACTTCTGTGGGCTGACAGGAAGTTTTCCTCCCTCGTCGACAAGAAGAAGCGGCGCCCCCTCTGCGAGAAACAGATGGAGCGCCTGAAGTAACTGTGAATCAGACACAGTCGAATACAACGTATCGGATTTCCTGCAGCAATGCCACCTCAGATATGAACACGAGCGGTGCCCGTTGTGTGGCGAGTTCCATCGCCTGCACGTGCACGGCTATCCTCATCGCCGCTACCGGGACCGTGAAAGTGGAGAGAACCCACGCATTCGCGTTGTATCAATCTTGTGCCCGATCGCACAAGCCGCGGGAAGACCGTACACGAGGCGGCTGTTACCCGATTTCCTGATCCCTCGCTGTGTAATCCGGCTCGACCATCTCGTTGAGGCGGCCCGAGAGGCTCACTCGGACAGGAGTGTGGAGAAGGCGTGCCGGGTCCTCGGCTGCATCGATACGAGAACCGCCCGGACCCACCTGAAGCGCCTCGATCAAGCGGTCGCGGCGGTGGCGGTACAACTGGCCGAACGCCGGGCGATGGCCCCGGAGCTGGGAGAGCTGCCGCACACGAGTCCACAGACGACCCCACTGGAACGCCTGCAGGTGCTCTACCGGAGCGAAAGCGATGCCGTCCTTCGCAGCGGAGACAGCGTCCTGCCGATCAGCCTCAGGCAGATGCTCCAGGCGGTGCTGTGGAAACTTCCCGGGAAGGAACCATCGAGTTGTGCATGCCCTTCGCCCCGTGCGCCGTGATACACCGGCTCATCATGCCTACAGGAGGACTCATGATGGACCGGACTGACTGGAGCGATATCGATGAGAAGGAACTTGAAGCATTCCACCGCCGCCTGGCGCTGGTGGAAACGTTGCTCGACGGGAGCATCGAGGAGACCGAGCGGGCGCAGGTACGCCATGACTACCTGCGCGAACATGGAGTGTGCGAACGCACCATCCGCAACTACCTCAAGCGTTACGGGAAAAGCGGACCCGGCGGGTTGATGTTCCATCGCCGGGGGGTGCAACCGCGCTCTGCTCGGATTCACGATGAGCGGTTGCGGGCGAAGATTCTCTCACTCATCGAGGAGCTTCCCAGACGCACCGTGCCGCAGCTGCGGCGGCTGCTCACCGGAGATCCCGAGCACCGCGATGGGATTGAGCGGGTCTCAGATCGCACGATCTACCGGTTTTTGAACGAGCAGGGACTGAGTCGGAAACAACGCTCGGCGAAGGCCACAGACGGCGGGCGGCGCTCGTTTCATCAGTTCCAGGCCTCTGCCTCGATGGAACTCGTGCAGGGTGATGCCCGCGACGGCATCTGGCTCCCCCACGCCGAGACGGGAAAACCACGAAAGACCTACCTCTTCGCCTGGATCGATGACTTCTCCCGACGCATCCTGGCGGCCAGATACTTCTGGGATGAGAAGCTCCCGCGCATGGAGCAGACGTTCAAGACGATGATCCTGCGCTGGGGCATCCCGAAGAAAGTCTACCTGGACAATGGGAGCGTTTACGTGGCCGCGCAGTTCGCCTTTGTTGTGGCGCAACTCTCAATCAGGAAAATCCACCACCGCCCCTATCAGGCGTGGTGTAAGGGCAAGGTCGAGGCGCTCATGAAGACACTGAAAACCGAGTTCCAAACCGAGGCGCAACACGCAGGATTCCAAACCCTTGAAGAGCTCAACACCGCCCTGTGGGCATGGATCGAGGTGGAGTACAACCGCAGAAACCACTCCTCCACCGGTGAACCGCCGGCCGCGCGCTTTTCTTCAGGCCTGCCGGACGATCATCGCCGCATCGAGGACCTCACCTGGTTCGAGGCGCTGTTCCTCCTGCGTTGCCACCGTACGGTGAGCAAGTACGGTATCGTGAAGCTTGATAGCAACCAGTATCGTACCACCGCAACCTACGGCACCGTGGTGGAGGTCCGCTACGACCCCTTCGATCTGCGCACCATCTGGCGATTCCAGGACGGCAGGAGCGTTGAGACCCTCGCCCCGCACAAACTCATCAACGCAAGTTCACCGGCGGTTCCTGAGGAATGCGCGGCGACACCGACAAAGGTATCCTCGGCAGCGAGCGCCTACTTCGTCACCCTGCGTGAGCGCCAGGCACAGCTTCGCGCCGAAGCCGACTCGCCACGGTATGAGAAGCTCAAAAGTGAGGCGGCTCACTCATGAAACAGGTCATCCTCAACCACTACGGGTTCTCCCGGATGCCGTTCGGAAAAGAGATCGCTGCCGAGGAGGTCTTCAAAACCGATGCCCTCAGTCAGGCCACCGCGATGCTCTGCCTCGGTCTGGACTCAAACGAAGACATCATGCTGCTCACCGGTCCCATCGGCTGCGGAAAGTCTCTCATCGTTCGTCACGCCGTCGCAGGCTTCGACACCAACCGCTACCAGATCATCTCCCTGCGCGGCAGCTTGGGCAGCGCCTCGGAGCTCTTCAAGCTCGTGCTCGGTGGCTTGAAAGTTGAGCCGCCGCATTCGATCTCCAAGGCCAAACCGCTGTTCTTCTCCACCGTCACCGAGGCCGCCCGCAAGCCGGTGGTCGTCCTCGACGACGCCCAGGACGCCTGCCCCGAAGCGCTGCTCGCCATCAAGGCGATGACAAACTTCGACTCCGATTCGCGCAACCGCATCACCTTCATTCTCGTCGGACAACCGGAGCTCTCCACTATCCTCGGGTTTTCGCACTTCGATGCCCTGCGTGCCCGCATTCGCCTTGCTCACCAGCTCACCGCCATGAACCTCCAGGAGACCTGTGCCTATATCGATCATGGGCTTCGTATCGTCGAGCGACACGAGAGTCTCTTTTCAGACTCCGCGAAGATGGAGATCTTCAAACGCACCACCGGCATCGCGCGTCAGGTCAACTCGCTGTGCTACCAGGCGATCGTCCGCGGGGCAATCGAGGAGAAGCACATCATCGATACCCATGATATCCCCGAGAGCATGTTCTGAGCCGGCCCGGCAGCTCTCCAATGATTGCCCAAGGAAAGTTCCGCGGGTTTCCCAGCGGAACTTTCCTTGGGCAAAGCGGGGCAACTATCGCTGGCAAGGTGGGGAAACGAGGCCGGGCGGGGAACACTCTACGCCTGCGGGATCAGAACCACTGAGCTGTGTAACCTCAAGGTGTCGGAAGTGGATCTCAAGGAGCAGACGGTCATGATCGTCAAAGGCAAAGGCGGGAAGTCGCGGATCGTTCCGATCGGGCAGTACGCGAGCCATTACATCGGGCTCTACCTGAAGAAAGGT
>JAUVAN010000379.1 GCA_030591725.1 Deltaproteobacteria bacterium | reverse complement strand
GAATGGCGCAGCACGTGGGCAGCGAACTGGAATTCAAAAAGTGGCTGGACTATGTGGACACCTACCTGGCCGTGTGGGTACAGGGTTATGAAAAAGGGACCAATCTGTGCTGACCATAAACGATCTCATCCAGAACGAGGACACGCGCCGCAAGTACCATGATATCAAGAACATGGTCGGATCCAGCGGAATGCGCAGCTCCATCTACGACGTCAACAATATCTGCAATCTGCGCTGCAAGGGTTGCTTCTATTTTTCCAGCGACCAGCACAAACTGGACGACCAGAAAGATCTCGATGAGCTTGCGGCGTTCATCGGAAGGGAAAAGGCGCGAGGCGTCAACTACGCCATCCTCATAGGAGGAGAGCCGTCCCTGACCATGGATCGCCTCGACGTCTGGTACGCGAATATCAAATGCTCGTCTGCCACCAACGGCATCAAGAAGATCGAACGCGATCGCTATCCGGACATGCGCGTGGGGATTTCCCTGTGGGGCGACGAAGAAGATGAGATCAGGCTGCGCGGCAAGAACACGTTTCTCATATCCCGACAAAACTATCGCAACGATCCAAACGTTTATTACCTGTACACGGTCACGGCGCAGACCATCGGCCAGATGGAGACCGTAACCAAAAAGATCGAGGAAGCGGGGCTGCGGGTTCACTACCAGTTGTTCTCCAACGATCAGGGCGAGGAGGGGATGGACTGGACCGAGGATCTCTACAAGGAGGTCCGTGACAACATGGATGCGATGCTCGAGAAGTATCCGCACGTTGTGATCTCGTCCAAATACTATCACCAGGTTCTCACCACCCAGACGATGCTCGGTCGGCGTTTCGGATGGATGGAATGCCCGTCAGTCTCTGATGCCGTTGACGATCGCGATCCCAGGCCCAAGAGGCTCTACGGTTTCAATTCCTATGGATCGGACTACACTACGGTCCACCGCTGCTGCACTTCTGTAACCCGCGACTGTGCCACTTGTCACGACGGCGCCGCCACCATGTCGTGGATCATGGTCAACAAGCGCGAGCACATGACCGACCCGGTGGACTTCGCCAACTGGGTCGATGTGACTCACATGTTTGCAAGGCTCTACGAGTATATTCCCTGGTAATTAACGGAAGTGACGGCATACCAGCTGCACGAACTGGCTTTCGTGCTTTGGGTCCAGGTCTTCAAGGTTGCCGGTGAATACAATATGTCCCCTGTCCATAACGGCGACATTGTCTCCGAGGCGTTGGGCTTCACGGGGGTCGTGGGTGACGTGAATGACCGTTGACCCATGTTGTTTGAAGAGCGACGTGAAGAGGTCCAGCAAGTCGTCACGCAAACCAATATCAAGATTTGACATGGGCTCGTCCAGAAGCACGGCGTCCGGTTCGAGCACCAGTGCCCTGGCAATGGCAACCCGCTGCTGCTCGCCGCCCGAGAGCTGGGCCGGGTAGCGCCTGGCCAGGTTCTCGAGATCAACCTCCGCCAGAACGCGGGCGATCCTCGTTTTCTGTTCGTCACGAGCAACGTGTTTGGATTGCAGGCCAAAGGAGAGGTTCTCCTCCACAGTAAGGTGCGGCCAGAGCGCCAGGTCTTGCAAGACCACAGCGAGATTTCTTTCCTCCGGAGGTGTATAGACTCTTCCACTATCGCTGACCACGTCGCCCCGCAGTCGTACCAGACCACTGTCTGGAGCTGCGAATCCCATGATGATTCTCAACAAAGTCGACTTGCCCGAACCCGACGGGCCGAGTAACGACAGCACTTCGCCCCTGGAGATCTCGAGTGAGATGCCATCGAGAATCTGCGATTGCCCGTAACTGAACGATATGTTTTGCAGTGCGACAACGACGCTCATGCCCGTCTCCTTGTTCGAAGCAGAAATCCGCCCAACGCGAGTAACACGGCGGTAAGCCCGGCATGTATGATCGACAACGCAGCTACAACGTCTTCGGGTCCGTTGGCCTCCAGGGTGAAGATGCGAATGGGCAGGGTTTCGTAGCCTGCGGGATAAAAGACCACCACCATTTCGAGATCACGCAGGCAAAAGACGGCCGCGATCAACCACGCCACGAAGATCCCCCGTGCATGCATGGGCACAATGATCCGGCTCATGCGCCGCAGGTAACCGCCGCCGAATGCGGAAGCGACGTCCTCGTAACCTGGCGAGCTGCTGCTCAAAACCGCCGCGATGGTTCGCACGCCGATCACGGAATAGCGGGCAATCATACCCACCACCATGATCGCGGCCGTGGCATAGACGAACTGTGTGGCAGGGTGGTTCCAGGTTGCCACGAGTCCAACACCGAGGACGGCTGCCGGGGTAACGAACGCCAGCACCGTGACGCCATCGAGAAAGGAACTCCCGCGTTTGCGACGCGCCAGCCGGTGTCCGATGATTATTCCGAGCACGGTAATACCGGTTGCGCCGATCGAGGCCACGAGGAGGCTGTTGATCAGGCTGTCACCCAACCATCGGTTCAGCCCGGAGAAACCGCTTACCCCGGCCTTCAGTCCCAGCGCTGCTATCGGAATAAAACCGAGCCCGCATATTATCCATACGACGGCGCTGGCCGGAGCTCTCCACCGGCCAAGGTGAAAAATACTCCCTTGCGCCGAGCGGATGCCCATCGAGGTAAACGAGCGTCGCCCGATGAAGCGACGTTCGATGAGGAGCAAAAGCAGCGCTATCCCGAGTAATGGAAGAACCAGCGCGAAGGCCTCTCCAGGCGCATAGTCTATTCCTCCGAGGCGTGTGAACACGGCGGCCGCGTATGTCTTGACACGCAAGAACATCGGTACGCCGATTTCGGAAATGCTGAGCGCAAACACGATCAGAGCCGCAAGGGCGATGACCGGCCACATCAGGGGTATGAGGATTCGTGTGATAACCCGCACTGGAGGCGCGACGGATCGGGCGGCTTCCTCCAGGGATGGATCAATTCCTCGCAGACCGAGCACGGTCAACCCTGTCACTACTGGAGAAAACGCAAATCCCAGAGTGCCGACGAGCCCTGTCGGGCCGAAAAACAACTGCGAGCTGTTCTCCGAACCCAGCGCTCCCTGTTGACCGAACAAATGAAACCAGCCCAGAGCGACCAGGAACGGAGGCATGAAAAGTGGGAAAGCATGCACAAGCAGGGCGATGGGGAGTCCCATGCCGGCAGTTTTTCCAAGCAGTACTCCCCTGGGGATACCGATGATGAGCGCGACTGCCGTGATGGCGAGCGCCAGGCCAATCGTTCGGGCGAGCAGCGTCCACGCGCGAGCGGTCCCCAGGGTGGAATCGATCAGAGACAACCAGTCGTCTGAAGTCAGAAACTCAACCATGAGAAGAACAAGAGGCGCAAGGACAAGAACGAGTAGACAAACAACCGCCGATGCGGAGATCAACGGCTCTTGCGCCCTTTGCCATCGCGCTCTCAGAGCCCCACCCACTCTCGTAACCAGGGCTGTATCCTGTTCATCGTGGTTGCCACTTGTGAATAGTCGATGCTCATTGTCCGGATGTCTTGCGCACTCCGAACACTGGACGGTGTAGTGACACCGCTGCGCAACGGCATATGAGCGGCGGATTCTGCCATCTTGCGCTCCACCCGGGCATCGAGCAGGCAGTCGATCAGGCGCCGGCCCGCCTTTGCGTTGGGGCCATTCTTGATGAGCACTACCGTCGTGGGCATGAACAGGGTCCCCATACCGTCCTGGTCGGGATACACGATCGAAACAGGAGCGCCCGACTGTACAGCCTGGTAGGCGTCGTCGGTGTCGGTCAATCCGAATGCAATCTCGCCTGCGGTTACAAGCCGTTTGACTTCTCCGTTGGAGCTCGCAATGCGCACGCTATTCGCCCTCATTGAGTTGAGAAAGTTGCGCGCCTCATCATCGCCCCACTTTTCAAACAGGGACGCCACATGCATGGTCGTCGTGCCGAAAAGCGG
>JAUVAN010000438.1 GCA_030591725.1 Deltaproteobacteria bacterium | reverse complement strand
GGCGATAATGCCCGTATGAATCTTGACGCGGTTCAACTTACTTTTTTTTCTTCTTGCCCGGCTCCGGAAGGGCGTTGATGTGCTGTTGTACTTTGGTCGCGTCGCTCGGGCGATCGAGCTCCCTGTAAAGATCGTGCGCTTTTTGAAACAGCGCTCGCGCCTTTCTGAATTTTTTATCTCGTTCCGCCAGTGTTGCGAGCTTGTGCAAGGCGCGGACCTCACCGTCCTTGTTACCGCTTTTTCTGAAGATCGCCAGCGCCTTTTCCAGACTTCTTCTGCACTGGGATGCCTCACCCTTGTGGTCCTCCACGTCGGAGAGCAGGACGAGCGCATCCGCCTGCGCCATTCGGTCCTTCGCCTGGGCATAAATCCTCACCGCCTCCAGAAACGCCTCGTACGCCTCGTCGTGTTTGACCTGGCGAAATGCGAGGCGCCCGGAGCGAATGAGAAATGCGCCCTTCAGATTGGTGTCTTCGTTTTTGGACAGAAGCACTTCGGCTTGCGCGAGGTCGCGGCTCGCCGCAGCGTAGTCTCCGAGGATCTCTTCGAGCTGGCATTGAGCCAGGTGAACCTCGAAGCGCCCCACCTGATCGCCGTGCACCCGGAAGATGGCCATGGCGTCGGCGTAGTTGCGTCTCGCGGCCACCTCATCACTCTTGTCACGCAGCAGATTTCCCTTTTGCAACAGGAACCGTGCCCGCATGGTCTCGAACTCGTATCCGGCGCCGCTCGCCTTCTCCACACCGATCCCGATCACGCGTTTGGCCAGGGGCCAATCACGATCTTTCAGCGCGGCCACGATGTCCGCCTCCAGACCTTTCAGCTCGTGCTGAAGTTTCTCGGCGGCTTCCTTCTTCGCCCGCTTGGCCGACGCGGCCGAACCGGTCCCCTCGTCGTCGCTCAAACCTTCCGTATCCCCGGGATCGCCCGAGCACCCGGCAGCGAGCAGCGCCGACGCCAGAATGGTCAACATTCCGAGCAAGGTTTTACGGTGGTTCATCCAGGCCGCCCTTTCGCAGCCATCATACCCTTGTATCCTGCTAATATTCAACGAGTTTCCGGGTTTCCGACTAGAAGCTCCAGGATCCGGCGGCGCCGACCATCGGCGAACCAGTGTCGTCATCGCCTTGCGGGTTGCTCGAGCGTGGAATGAAAAACAGGACCAGTCCCGTCCCCGCGATGACCCCTCCGGACATCATCAGGGCCCATGCGATCGGCTCCTGTGATGATGGTTCTGTGTTGACCCGGGCGACGGCGATACCGGCGCCGAGGACGGCGAGACCCGTGCCGACGATGGTCCAGGCGCCGCCGTCCCGATACCACTTCCTCCGGTCACCATCTTCGGCTGCATGATCACGCGCGGGGTCGAGAGCGCTCAGGGAAACTCCGAGTGATCCGACCTCCTCCAGGTCTTTCCCCGAAGTCTCGGCCTTTCGGATCAGGCCCTGTTGTTCTGGATCCACGAGCCAGGCTTCGAGTGAATCGGGGCGTCCCACCACCGCAACCAGCCGTGGCCAACCGCCGGCTTGCGCTATCTCGACAAGATCCCGGGCCATGTCCTCATCATCGACTTCCATCTGGAAATCGATCACCAGATCGCCTTTTTCATCGGCTATCTCGGAGTGTGTGAGAAAAATAGGGCGCCAGGTTACCGGTGCCTCTCCTATTTCCACCGACACGATAGTTGAGAGTTTTCCGTGGCATTTTGCCAGAAGGGTGTGGTGCCCGAACAGAATATCCGTGAGCTTATCGCCCTGTTGCCGGATAGAGCGTCCGTCCACCTGAAGATCGCAGTCCGGCGGCCCCTCGAAATGGATCGTGCCGCGCTTCCCGTCCGTATGTTCTTTCAAATCCAGAATCTGATTGCGCAACCAGGGCGGAAAATCGGCTGCGCCGGGCTCGAGGCCGGGAAAACGAGAGACGACGTTTTCCAGCAGGCTATCTGCCAGATCGGGGTCGGACGAGCGGGCGATGACCGCCAGGTAGAGAAAGGTTTCGAAAAGAACGACTCTGAGTTTCGGTTCGAAAGACAGCATCGCCGGCCATCTTGTGAACGTTGAGTCTATGGAGTCGAGTTTCTTCCGGGCGATCTCGTGATCGCCGGAAAAGAAGAGATCCTTGGCCTTTTCGAAATCCGAAACAACCTCTCGTCGCGAGGGCGCCCCCTGAAGATTCACGAGCCCGATCCTGTTTCGAATCTTTACGCCCCTGGTCACCGGCGCGTCGATGTTGGCGATCACAGTCTCGATCTCCGCGTTCCCGGGCAAGTGACCGGCGTTCACTATGACCACCGGCACAGCCGGGTCCGCAGGGAACGACTCGGCGGCGGCGGCAGTCGAAGCGACAATCAACATCCCGAGGAGGAGAGTCAGACTAGCTGTGGTCTTCATCGGTTTCCTCCCTCTCGCGGTTTCGAGATGTAGCGATTGCGGCTACCAGCCCAACGATGAATGCAACAGCGCCGACGCTCACCAGGGCCCATCCGACGGGTGCTCCGTTGTGAAGCTTTGCACAATTCCCGTCCTGGTCGACGGTTTCGGTGGCACAATCTCCGTCCATCGCCAGGAATGCTCCACCCGCCGCAGCGACAGCGGCGCCGAGGCCTGCTACTACGACTGAGATCCGCAACCTGGTGCGATCCTCGGGAACCTGCGAGTACTCCGCAAACCCGGTTTTTGACGCGGGCTCATCAGCAATCGAACCAGGCGCCTCCTTCCCCTCGGCTGCGGCGACCATGCGTGCTCCCATAGAACGGGCGGTCGATAGTACCTCCTCGTCCGTGCACAACATGCAGACAAGGTCCAGGGACTCGTCATTTTTCCCGATTCGAAGATGACCGGTCAGCACAGTGGTCGCGCCGTGGTGCTC
>JAUVAN010000346.1 GCA_030591725.1 Deltaproteobacteria bacterium | reverse complement strand
GGGTCAGCGGCCGTTCATCCTCGATTCACCCCGGCCCCGGATTGCACTCAGGGACTACGCCTACAACGAAATGCGCTACAAGATACTCACCCGCACCAATCCGGAAGAGGCGGAGCGGTTGATGCAGCTGGCCCAGGAACTGGTGGATCAGCGCTGGGAGACCTACGAGCATATGGCGGGACAGGAGCCTGGGCAGTTTGCGCCGGTGGCTTAGAGGCAGGTACTAGGTACGAGGTACTAGGTTCTAGGAAAAGATAGAAAACACTTTATATCTAACCCTGGTCACTCGGTATTTGGTTTCCTCTTTAGCCTAGGCCGGCCACCCCCATTGCTATAACCGCCATGGATTAATCTGGTTCCCACGCTCTGCGTGGGAACCGTCTGTTGGGTGCTCTGCGCCTTGCTTCCGGCTGGGCTCCCTCACACGACCGCCATGGATGGAGGAAGTGCCGGTTTTGCAGGAGCAACACGCCGGCCGAACAGCATGACCCGACAGCCTACAAGGAACGGGGTGCCAGGTCCTGGGAAAAGCCCGTTTGATCTAATTCTCTTCCTTTGGGAGAGGGGGCCTGTTCGGAACTTGTTGCGGAGTGAGAAGCGGGATTTAATGCCATATCTTCAACAAAGGGTCCCCTCTCCCTCCGGGAGAGGGACAGGGTGAGGGGGTCAAATTAGGCGTACCCTAAGTTCCCACCCTTATTCTCGATCCACGCCCCGACTTCCCAGTTGCTGAGGGCAAGCATTGACCATCGGAAAATCAGCCACAGAAAGTAGCCTATGGTAGGATGAAAATTCCTAACCGAAGGTCTCTTTTCAGGACCGGAACCGATGGTTCATCAGTGGAGTACAGAATGGAATCCCAGAATCCTTACCAGCCCCCGAGCGCCGACACCTTAGTCCAGTCCACCGGCGGTATCGACCAGACAAGCCCTTTTTCTCCCTCCGGACGTTTCGGACGCCTGAGCTATATTGCCTGGAGTGTTATTGTCGCTGTCATCGGTAATATCATCAGCGCCATTTTCGGTGGCGGCGACCCTGTTTCGCCGGACATCGGCGGCGCGGCCCTGGTTGCCATCGTCGCCACTGGCCTGGTTTCCCTGGTCTTCTACCTTATCTTCTCCATTCGCCGCTGCCATGACTTCAACGGTAGCGGCTGGTGGGTTCTCCTCGGTCTGATCCCGCTGGTCAATCTCCTCTTCTTCCTCTTCCTCTGGTTGAAGCGCGGCGATGAGGGGGCCAACAATTACGGTCCTTCCCGCGTCACCGCAGGCTGGGAGCGGGTGGTCGGAATCCTCGGCATCGTTCTTATCGTGGTCGCGGTCATCGGAGTGATCGCCGCCATCGCCATCCCCGCCTACACGCAATATATGGAACTTGCAAAACAAAGCGGGATGTAGGTAGCCTTGTAGCAAGACGTTCATGTAGCACCCCATAAAGATGGATGGGCGACGAAAAAGGAAGGAGCAGGGCGTGCGGGCTCTGCAGTCCGCAAGCTGATCGCCGGGGCAGAGCGGGAGGCCGACCTCGGTTTCCCGGCCCACCCCCACATGCCTGCGGGTTCAAACTGGCCAATGATGGGCATGATACCTGGGCGATCCAGCACTACCTGGGGCATAAGAATATTCAGCACACGGTGAGGTACATCGAGTTGGCGTCGGATCGGTTTAGGGATTATTGGGGGGATTGATTGTTACTCAGTGGCTGCTTTGTGCCCACAGCGGTCTTACACGGATTGCTTATGAAGGGTGTCCGTAATTTTTACACATGAGTAGGGTATTTGCCGCCAAGAACGGCAGGAATAGACCCCGAACCGCCGGTTGGGTCTCGGTAGTCGAAGGACCGTTCCTTATGCATGGCAGTTGTGCGCAGGCCATTGCGTCTATTTATTATGAGATGGTGCGAGCGCACCAAGCAAACCTTTGGTCTCATGATGCGATTTCGCAATCCGCGCCCACTAAATGCTAACTGGTTCACGCTTTTGGAGATTCGTCGCCCGGCAGCATCTTGCCTTAAGATTGCCTTAAGCTTGGTCTGCTAACTTTGCTCCTTGGAAGGTGAATATTTTTCTCTCCAAATGGCTCTCTTGCAGTGTGCAGCAGGACCATCGGTTTCAAATTGGGCAACGAATCGAAAGTTTACTTGGATGGTCTGCCGGGTTGCCTGAAACCTGGTGAGACCCTTTTTTTCTGAAACCATAGAACTTGACAATATCCATAGGTGAAGCTATTTTTATTACCTAGTAATTAACCAGGAATTAGTTTAGGCCATCATCGATAATATCGGCGTCGGTGGCCAGGCCGACCAATTCAACAATGACCCGGCAAGCAGCCGGCCAAGGGGCAAGTATGATGGATCGTGGACTTACAACTTCGCTGCTCGCCGCGACGATATCGCTGGTGGCCTATGCAATACCTGCCGGCGCGTTCTACGGGCTGACTGCGACCTTCAAATTCGATGGTGAGAATCCTCACTCGGGTGTGGTGGCGGATTTCAATGCCGATGGCATCGACGACATCGCGGCCGTGTTCCCCCTGCTCGACAAGATCACCGGCGCGGTCATCGGCTCGCGGGTGAACTTCCTGGTCGGTGATGGTTTGGGCGGCATGAAGGTGGAGACGACTGTTTCGTTGCCATTCGATGTGCGCTCGATGGCGACTGGCGACTTCGACGGGGACGGCCAGCCGGACTTAGCGGTCACGCAACGCAAGAGCGCGGGGGAGCTGGATGCTTTCTGCGGAGACGTCGAGGGTATGGCCATCTTCTTCGGCTCCCATGACGAGGTGCAGCCAACGCTTGAATTTGCCGGATGCGAGGCCTCCGTGAGCGCCGACGAGCTGCTGGCGTTCGACGCCAACCGTGACGGTCTGGATGACCTGGTCATCGGAGACCGGGTCGCGCTCGGTAACGGTGCCGGCGTCTTCGAGCCGTCCGCGATCCTTTCGGCTGGCGAAAAGAACGTCGTCGACGTGAACGCTGACGGCGTGCTGGACATCGTTACCGAGACCGAAACAGTCTGTGGCCAAGGGGACGGCAGCTTCGCCCCCTGCACGCCAGTGGACAACGAGCCGCTGGTCCCGGTCGATGCCGACGGCATGATCGTCACTCAGGGCACACGCTCGATTTACGGGCCGTCGAGCCCATCGATGACCAATCCGGCCGTGCTAGCGGTCGCCCGGCAGCCGACGGCGGATCTGAACGGAGACGGTATCGATGACCTTGTCGGCTGGGCGGTCACCTCCCTTGTGACACCGACCGAGACCTATTGGCGCAACTGTGACTGGCAGCTAACAACGGTGCGCAGCTTCCACAAGCGTGCGGGCTCGGGCCGTGGTTCCGGCTACTACCGCTCCCGCCGGATGTGGCTTTACAGCTGCTCCACGCGCAGCTACCCCGTCGCGGGGTGGGAGCAGATCACGTACTCGTTGAACCGTGTGATACCGGCGACTACCGCATTGCGCATGACCCTCATCCACATAGACGACACCATCGAGCAGATCGTGGGGCCCGAAATCTCCGGAGTAATCCGGGCCATGCACCTGACGGACGTCAATGGGGACGGAGTGATCGACGTGCTCGCGTCGATTGGCGAGGCGAACAACGCCGGCCAGATCCTTGATCATCCTGACTTCCCTAACTGGACGCTGTTCCCAGGCAACGGCGACGGGACGTTCGCAGATCCGGAGTGGAGTGATCTGCCACTCGAAGCTACGATGCCCGGCGATTTCGACGGTGACGGGTACACCGACTACGGCTGGTACGAGACGCCATTCGACAGCGAGCATCTGGTCTCGGTCAGCTTTCACATCCCCATGGCGTTGCCGACACCCGAGCCAGCACCTGCCCCGGCGCCCGAACCAACGCCTGAACCAGCACCCGAACCGGCGACAGACGCGGGCGCACAGCCGACCGGTGCCACCGTGGAATTCGCAGGCACGGTGACGGAGGTGGGTAGCGGGTACTTCTCGGTCGATGGCCAGCGGGTGAACATCGACGCGACATCCACCATCAAATTCCAAGAAGACGCCGGTCCCGACATCCAGGTCGGCGACCCGGTCGAGGGGAAGGGCGCCGAGTTCACCGACGATAGCCTTTTGGCGGTGAAGGCCGAGTTCGGCTGAGGCAGAAAACGGATAATTCGATCGAGTGTGCCGCCGCCCTATACCATATCACCTCACGGGGAGATGGACGGGACGATATTTACCTCGAAGTGGGAGGGTGAAATGGTGGCCTACAATTTCGAGTCGCTGGATAAGCTGCTCGATGACTTATGGGAACGTGTGGACGCACTGAGGGGTTGACAGTGATGAAAACATTGACGATTGAGATCGCTGACCGGAAGACGGTCAACAAGTGTTTTCTGTCGGCCGCAAGGGGCAGGCGGCAGGGTGATTTCC
>JAUVAN010000399.1 GCA_030591725.1 Deltaproteobacteria bacterium | reverse complement strand
GGGAATGCGCCAGCATGGGGATCATCCCGTGTCCGTCCTGAGCCACGCTTGAGGCCACCAGCACACTCAACGGTAGAGCGCCGGACGCAAACAGCGAAACGAAAACGAGGTGTGGTCCGGAGTTGGGGATGAGGCCGACCGCCACGGAGATGAGGAGCACTATCCAGATATTGCCCCTGACCAGGGATTCCACGTCCATGAAATGATCGAGCAACGCGATCGCGCCGAGGGCGCCGAGAGTCCACAGGAAGATTCTGGGCAGGTGAATCTTCAGCACGTGACTCCAGAGATGATCGTCCAGGAAATGATCCGATACGGTGCTCACGATGAAGAGCCCGAACATGGTCAGAGCGGTAAGGGTTAGCCAACCCCATCCGATATCCCCGTAGCCGTGCGCATCCTCGGTGTGAATGATCTCTCCGTGAGTGATGAATCCGAGCTTGTAGGCAAAAAGGAGAATCAGGAGCAGCCCCAGGCCCGCAGAAAGGATGGCCCGGGTAGCCGACAGGTGGCGCCATTGATCTAATAACTTTCCCGCTGGAAACACGGCGCCGGCCCACTCGTTCTCGTGGGCGTGAAAACCGCAATCGGGATCTATTCTGGTGTCGTCGGACCCGGAGTAGATCTTGTCGGTCAACCAGCCGGCTCCAATTCCCAGGACCATGAGCCCGGCAAAGATAAGCACCGCCGTGCGCGGGAACATGGCCAGCATCACGAAAGCCTCGTCACCGCTGGTGGCGATCATGGTGGCCACGATGGCGCCGATGGAAACGCACCGGTGAGAATACAGGCTGACCATGGCGAACGCGCCCAGACAACCGGGGATCGCGCCCAGCGCCACTCCCATCAGGTACTGCCCCCATGGTTTCGCAGCCAGCCTGGTGGTCCACGCCCCGCCCGAAAGGACGTTCGTGTACTCGATGGCCAGCATCATCATGGTGACGAAGGCCGTGATCATCAGAGTGTTTTCGAGGACAAGCCAGGCGATCATTGTGATTCCGATCATCCAAACTCAAGATAGGAGAGGAGTATACGCTTTCTTCCAAAAGCGGGAAACTCCACCTCGACCTTGGGCGTGTCCCCCGGATGAACTGTGATGACCCGGCCCTGCCCGAATTTGGGATGACGCACGGATTGACCGGGTTGCACCGAGATGGACTCACATGATTGATCAAAACTGTGGTCCACCCACACCTCTTGTGGGTCTTTTTTCGGTTGGCGCCGCAGCAGCGATACCGCAGGAGGAGGATCCGGACTGAGATCCTTCACTATTTCGTACGGAACGTCCGACAGAAAACGAGACGGGGGATTGGATCTGCTGGATCCGAATAACTTGCGATTCTGGGCCCGGGTGAGAAACAACCGCTGCTTCGCCCGCGTCATCGCCACGTATCCCAGCCGTCGTTCTTCGTCCATGGCTTCCGGAGCGCCTCCATATATAGCGTCCTCCGACTTGCGGAACGGGAACAGGCCTTCCTCCATGCCGGTGACGTACACCACGTCGAACTCCAGCCCCTTGGCCGAGTGCACCGTCATCAGGGTGACCTCATCGCCGTCGAACTTTGCGGCATCGACGTCAGACTGCAGGACCACGAGCTCCAGGTAACTGTCCAGGGTGGGCTCCTCCGCGTCCGCCTCGAAATCCTCGATGGAGCCGACGAGTTCCTTGATGTTCTCGATCTTCGCGTCCGCCTCCGCCGTGTTTTCCACCTCCAGACGGTCCACGTACTCGGTGTCCTCGATGATGCGGCCGGCCAGGTGAGCGGGGCCCCGTGGCAGATCGTCTTGCCACGACTCCACCATATCGCGAAACGCCAGAAGCTTTCTGACTCCCGCCGCTGCGATCCCTGCTTCGCCTGCGTACTCGATGGCATCCCACGCGGAGATATTCCTTGCCGCCGCGACCGCGACGAGCTTGTTGACGGTGGTCTTGCCGATGCCGCGAGAGGGGGTGTTGATGACCCGTATGAAGGCGGTGTGGTCGGCCCGGTTCTGGTTGAGGCGCATGTAGGCGATCAGATCCTTCACCTCCGCTCGCTCGTAAAAGCGCATTCCTCCAACGACCCGGTGCGGGATATTCAGGGCCCGGAACACCTCTTCGAATACCCTCGATTGAGCGTTGGTCCGGTAGAACACCACCTGGTGCGAAAGGGGAAACCCGTCGTTCCGGAGGTCTCGAACGGCCCGCGCCACCAGCCGGCCCTCCTCGCGCTCGTCGGACGCGGCGAAAAGGAAGATATTTTCTCCCTCGTCGTTGCTGGTCCACAGTTCCTTGGGTCGCCTGCCGTCGAGCTTGCTCACCACCCCGTGGGCGGCCTTGAGGATATTGCCCGTGGATCGGTAGTTGCGATCCAGGGTCACCACGGCTGCGCCCTCGAAGATCTTCTCGAAATCCAGGATGTTGCTCACGTCGGCTCCGCGCCAGGAGTAGATCGATTGATCGTCGTCTCCCACCACGCAGATATTGCGGTGGGGCGAAAGGAGCCGCACCAGTTCGAGCTGCACGTGGTTGGTGTCCTGGAACTCGTCGACGTGAACGTGATCGAAGAGCCCGGAGATCTCTGCGGCAAGATCCTCGTTGTCCCGCATGGCGCGGACCGTGCGGTAGAGGAGATCGCCGAAGTCGAGGGCCTTCGCGTCATTCATGCGCCGGTCGTAGAGCTCGTACACTTGCTTGACCCGCTCTCGATAATAGTCGCTCCCCGGATAGTCCGATGGTCCCACCATCTCGCGTTTTGCCCGGTTGATTTCGTTCTGGATTGCCTTTGGAGCGAACTGCTTTTCACTGAAGGAGAGCTCCTTGAGAACGCGGGAGACCATGGCCTTCTGGTCCTGGTCGTCGTAGATTGTAAACCTGGGATCCACCCCCACGGCGTCCCCGTACCTGCGAAGAAGTCGGGCGCAGCTGGAGTGGAACGTCGAGACCCAGCAGTTGGCTCCGTAACCCAGGAGCTGCTCCACCCGATGGGCCATCTCTTTTGCCGCCTTGTTGGTGAAGGTGACCGCCATTATCCGCCGTGGGTCGACGGAGTGGTTCTTTACCAGGTTGGCTATTCTGTAGGTGATGACACGGGTCTTTCCCGAGCCGGCGCCCGCGATGACCAGGAGGGGCCCCTCCACGTGCGTCGCCGCTTCGACCTGCCGGTCGTTGAGGTCGTTGTTCAGGTCGAGCATGCCATGTGACCAATCGAATCGCCGTCCAGTGTGGTGTATCCGCCCATCAGGTTTGCGGTGAGGCATGAGTGGACCGGCAGCACACCCAGCAGATCTCCGATCTCGATTTTTCCGATCAGATCTCGAGGCGCCGAGATCACACCGTGCTCCTGGGAGATCGATCCCATGTATGCCCCGTCCACGGGCGGTCCCCAGCCGCCGTCGTCCATCGTGACCACCCGTCCGAACATCCTGGAACCGTCCGCGTTGAACAGGTGTTCCCTGGAGAGGTGTATCGCCCCGCCGTGAACCACGATCTCGTTGCGTTTTTCGTGGACTGCGACCACCGGACATGCCAGGGCCACGGCGATCTGTGTGTGGGTGCACGAGCCCAGGGCGGATTGCATGACGTCATAGAAAACAAAGTTGCCCGGGCGCATTTCGTCCACCCCATCGAAATCATTAGCGACGCTG
>JAUVAN010000193.1 GCA_030591725.1 Deltaproteobacteria bacterium | reverse complement strand
GTGGCTGTTCAACGAGTTCCAGGTGTGGGAGGAGTAGTGAGATGAAACTCCTGATTGCCATTTTGGCTCTTTTCCTCAGCGGCTGCTCGGGCTGTTCCTCCAACGGATCCGCGAATGACGCCGGGGCCGATACGGGCACGAGTTCAGATACGGATACGGATGCGGATTCAGATACCGACACGGATTCCGATACGGACACGGATTCGGATACAGATGCCGACTGGTTTGTGCCGGACGCCGGCCCGTGGGAGTGGACAGACCTGCCGGACGCTGGGGACTGCGGCCAGGAAGGGTGTAGGCAGCTCACTTTCACGGGTTCAGTGAGGGTTTCGGAATGGGATGTTTGGGACGGCTTGCTGGTATTCAACGAAGGTGATGCAAAAGACTTGATAATTGTCGATTTCATTGATGAGAAGCAGGTTGTTGTCCCCAATCCAATAGAAACAACCACATCGGTTTACAACTTCTACCCCGCTACAATTTTCGAACAGACCGTTTGCTATGGGAAATCCGCCAATGGGATGGATGGCACCAAGGCGGTGATATGCGCGAACATCCAAAATGAGACCCAGAAACTCATATATCACCGTACCAAAGAGGGTGTCGACTTCCCCAATCCCGCCAAGTACATCGACATCTATGGCGATCGCATCATCTCCACGGGCGGCTGCGGAGACGTGATGGACTCGTGGCCCCTTTGCGTATTCGACATTGAAACGCCGGGTATCTACGAGGAGGCCGCCCCCGACGGCTACGGCGGACACAACAGCATGTGGGGAGACGTCGTTGTATGGACTTTGGCTTTCACCGGCAACGACATACGGGGCTATAATTTTTTATCACAGCAGTTCATAGAGGTGACCGACGATGATGATGCCGAGCATCAACTCGCCGCGCGCATTCACGGAGATCGGGTAGTCTATCAGGATATGCGTTTCGGCGACAGCGACCCAATGGGCGACTGGAATCACGCGGCAATCTTCATGTACGAAATATCGACCGGCACAACAACCCAGATCACCAGCGGCGCGTGGATCGCCTGTTACCCGGACGTTCACGACAACATCATTGTGTGGGCAGACTACCGCGACAGCGCAAACCCCAACAACAAGAACAGCCTGTCCGGTGTCGAGATCTGGGGTTACAACATCGACACGACCACCGAGTTCAAGATCACCAATTTACCCGGCCGGGCAAAAACCACACCCCGCATCTGGGGCGACAAGGTCTTCGTCGCCATGTACAAGGCCACATCCGGCGACGCCATCTACATGTTCGACCTTCCTTGAGGCCGTAAAAGTGTCTGCCGGCCTGCAAGTAAAATCGCGGATCGGACCTTCTTTGACTTGCGGCTTTTGGCACAGATTGATATGGATGTATTTCTACACAAGTCTTGCAACCATGAACGCCTCTTGGGAGGGTAGATGTTCTCACTGCTGGTACGGCGCGACGGACTCATAGAACCGCCTTCGATGGGCGAAACGGACGTGCACTGCCATATCCTTCCGGGAATTGACGACGGCCCGTCCGACGAGCGTGGATCCCTGGCCATCGCCCGATTGCTCATAGAGATGGGAATAAAAAACGTGGTGGCCACCCCCCACGTGATCTCCGACCTGTACCCCAACACCACCGAGGCCATCCTTGACAAGGTGGAGGCCATGCGCCGCCTCCTGACGGACAGTGGCCTCAATCTCAACATCATGGCCGGCGCCGAGTACTACGCCGAGGGCGCCTTGCTGGACAGGATCGCGCACAACGATTTGCTGGCGTTCGGCGAGGAACGATACGTACTCTTCGAATCTCCCGTGGAGAACCAGCCGATGGTCCTGGAGGAGATCGCCTTCAGTCTCAAGTCGGCCGGGTATACGCCGTTACTGGCGCATGTGGAACGGTACAGATATCTGCAATCGAACTTCGATCAGGTCGTCCACCTCAAGCAGCTGGGCGTTCATTTCCAGGTGAACCACCCGTCGTTCATGCTTCCCAAGACCAGCCGCCGCGGCGAGATGGCCCGTCGTCTCTACATCAAGGGCATGGTCGACTTGCTCGGAACCGACATGCACCGCGCCACCTCCGAGGCGCAGCCATACGCGCAAACCCAACGCCGATCGTCATGGTCCGGGTTCAGGAAGTAACGATTCAGCTTTCCTGGGTATCTGTGGTTCGCGATCCGTAATACGATCCCCGGTAGTAGTGATAGTAACCCCCGCGTCGCGTGGTCACGCCGTTGATCACCAACCCCTTGACCAGCTCCATCTTCCTGTGGGTCTGCCCGGACAGCTTGAGCGCCGCCCGCCTGCATGCTCTGGGACGAACCACGAAGAGCATCATGTCCGAGAACCGGGAGATCACCAGGGAGTCCGCCACGAGCAGCGGCGGAGTGTCGAGGAGAACATAGTCGTAGGTGTCCCGCCATCGAGAGATGATATCCGCCAGAGCATCGGACGACAGGAGTCTCTGGGACTCCGGCGGCTCGTTTCCAGCGGGGACCACGTCCACGTTCCATTGCTCGATATGCCTTGTCGGATCCTTGGTTCGCCCCACCAGATAGTCGGAGATGCCGGGAGAACGCGGTATTCCCCACATCCTGTGCTGAGCGGGCCTTCGAAGATCTAGATCGACCACCACCACCCGTTGACCGGCCTTTGACAGAGCTATGGCCAGGTTCGAGATCACCGTGGACTTCCCCTCGGACGCCTCGGACGAAGTTATCTGGATGACCCGGATGGGTTTCCCCTCCACCTGGGAGAACTCCACATTGGTTCGCAACGTGCGAAAGGACTCCGCGGCCGGCCCCTTGGGAGCCCCCCATATCTCCTCGATGAGCGGCTCCTTGCCCACCGCCAATCCCAGATCCTTGAGGTTGGGAATCACCCCGTAGGGCGATAACCCGGCCATGGTCTTGGCCTCTTCCTCGTCCCGAATTCTGGGATCGACGGCCCTCCGAAGGAAGACCGCGCCCATCCCGACGATCAACCCCAGAAACGCAGCGAGGATCATTGTGGTCAGACGCCTCGGCTTGCTCTTCTTGAAGGGCGTCGTGGCCGGGTCGATTATTCGTTTGTCCGTGGTGGTGGACGCCTTGAGGATATTCGCCTCCTCGAGCTTGGTCATGAGGAAGGTGTACAGTTCCTGGCTCACCTCCATCTTCCTTTTCAGGGACGCCATCCGGCGCTCCTTGTCGGGATAACTCGACAGCTCCACCTGAATCTGGTCCAGCGCGCGACCGATCCCCCGACGTCTCTCCTTGATTCGGTCACGGGAGGCCTGGACGAACTTGAGCACCTGCACCCTCACCCTCCGGATCTCTTCGTTGAGCCTGACCACCTCCGGGTGGGTGGCCGTCATGTCGGACAACAGGGCCTGGCGCTTGAGCTCCAGCTCATTCAACGCGCCGATGGCCTGTCCGAGAAGCTCGTCGTCAAACAGGAAGTCCCCGGTCAGGAAGACCGGTCCACCTTTCTTCCGCGCCCGGGCGATCTCGTTGACGACCGAAGAGAACAACTCCTCCTGAATTCGCACCTTGCGAAGCTCCAGCTCCAGCTCTGCTCCGCCGCTGATCAGTTCCTTCGCCTGCTCGGGCAACATCACCCCGCCCGACTCTTCAAGAAAGACCTGCAGATCGCTCTCGGCCGATTCCAGGCTGATCCTTATATTTTCGAGCTGATTCTCGATGAAGGTGGCCGAGAGATCCGCCCTCTTGGTTCGCCACCGGATCGCGAAACCCATGTACACATCCATGATCTCGTTGATGAGATCCCTGGCCAGGGTGCGGTCCTGATGCATCAACGATATCCGAACCAGGTTGGTCTCCTTGCGCCCTCCAATGCTCTCCACCGAGATCCGCTCGATGATATCTTCGGCGAGCTTGTCGTCGGGCACGATGGTGACGTCGATCTCCACCCCCGACGCGGGACCCTTGCCCTTGATAACCGAAAAGTGAACACCCCGCTTGTCGAAACGCCCGCCCACGGGAACGGTCACCGGAGCATCACCGGACACCACCACGTCGAAACCGCCTCCGCGCAGAGCGATGAACGTCGCATCGAGGTTTCTCTCCACCCAGTCGTCCACGTAGCAGTCCTCGATCACCCGTCTCAGGGCGCGCAGATCCTTGTCGAGGGGCGACTTGCCGCCCAGGGTGACGCCGACGTCGATTGTGAAGTCCGGGATCTTCTGCGTAATGCCCAGGCCCAGCCTGTGCGCGGCCTGACCGATGATGTACTTGCTCCTCAGGATCTCCACCTCGGTCTCCACCGGAGACGGCCGCCCGATTCCGGAGAGCTCCAGCAGGGCGCTCGCGCCCGCCGAATCGGAAGCGGAAACCTGCAGGACCCCCGAAGAACTGTACTGAGGCACGACCATGATCAGGTACGCGCCCGCCGACAATATCACCAGGATGAACGGCACCACCAGGGTACGCCATTCATCGAGAAGTATGACCAGGTACTCGGCAATGGAAGTTTCGTCGTCCTCGATCTGGTCGGACGGCGCAAGCGATTTTTGGGGATCGTCCGTCAATTGGCCATCCGATCGTAGGTTCGCGTGGCGTGATCCGCGCCCAACAGGAAGGGAAGGATCTGCTCCATGTACCGGCTCATGGTCGTCAACACCGTGGGAGCTACCACGATGCGATCGCCGGGCTGCAACAGGATTCGATCACCGTTGTCCAGAATGGATTCGTAGGAGAGCGTGTACACGGTGGGCTCCTGCCAGTTGCCCCGTATCAGCTTGATGCTCCTCTTCCTGGCCTCGACGTGGAGGATCCCTCCCACGTGGGCGAGCGCCTGGGCCAGGCTGAGCCTTCCCCTCTCTATCTTCACCAATCCCGGCTTTTTCACCTCGCCGAAGACATACACCTTCTGGTCTTCCGAGCTGGGGATGTAGATCAGGTCGCCGGACTTGAGATAGATGTTGCGGCTCATGTCCCCACGCAGAAGGATGTCCGCCAGGTTGATGGGGAGCAGGGTCTTGTTGCGCACCACGTACGCGCGCTCCAGGTTCCCCTCGGGCAATACACCCTTCGCCAGGCCGATGCCCTCGAGCAGGGTCGTGTCGCCGTCCACTGGAAACACGCCCGGTTCCTTGACCTCCCCGAGAACGTAGTACTTTTGTGACTCGTACTGGAGAACGTCCACGGTCAGATGGGGCTCCTTGACGTACGCTCCGATGTGCTCCTGCAAAATCCCGTGGATCTCCTCCACCGTGTACCCGGTAACGGGAATCGGACCGATTATCGGGAGGTATATATTGCCGTCCTTCTTGACGATTGTGCCGACGATCCCGCGATTGAAATCCCTGGCGGAGGAGAACTCCTCGTGCTCGAGCACCGTGATATTGAGAATGTCGTTGGGGCCGATCCGGTATTCGTCCACCTGAGGAGGAAGCTCCGTGGTCACCTGCTCCACGTTCAACGCTCTCGCCGCCAGCGGAACCTCGCTACCCTCTGCAAGCGGATTGAGGAGATCATCAAGATCTCCCTCTTTGGGCTTCGGCCCCACGTGGGGACCCCCGCATGCGCCGAGCCACACGCCGAGGATCACGGCTCCCGCCATCCAAAAAATCGTTCTGGTACGTTTCACATTCATAACAAGCACGAAATATGACATTTTCAACATGCTATTACAATTTTCCGGAACCCAGTAGAATGTTGCCATGAATAAAACGATCACACTGCTCGGAATAGCCAGTGAATTGTGCAGGTTGGCCATCGTCGGGCTTCTCCTGATCTGCGCGACCGGGTGCGCGGATGATGACGGAGAAAAGCTGGTACTCATCGAAACGATAGATCTGCCCGACGGCAGGGTAGCCATGCCGTACAGCGCCGTACTTGAGGCGAGCGACGTGTCCGGGTCGGTCACATGGTCGGTCACGGCGGGGGATCTGCCCCCGGGGCTGGATCTGTCCCCGCTTGACGGCATGATCACGGGGGAGCCGTCGAAATCCGGAAGCTACGGCTTCACGATTCAGGCGCAAGATGACGACGGCGCGGATGAGGTTGACCTGCAGATCGCCATCCCCACCCTGGTGCTGATGAGCGGCTTCGAGCCCTTTGGCGCTTACGACACCAATCCTTCATACGACGCGCTGATCCCTCTTCACGAGCAATTGATCCTGAACCTGGATATTCGAGTAATCGAGATCCCGGTCACGTGGGAGTCCGGCTGGCCGTCCCTCCTGGAGAAGATAGATGAACTCAACCCGGACGTGGTAGTAGGAACGGGCGTGGCCGGCTCGGACGCCATGCGGTTCGAGACCCTCGCGATAAATGAA
This sequence comes from Deltaproteobacteria bacterium, assembly GCA_030591725.1. GTDB lineage: Bacteria > Myxococcota_A > Polyangia > JAAYKL01 > JAAYKL01 > JAUVAN01. The sequence continues at coordinate 1,626 of JAUVAN010000193.1, read as the reverse complement.
GCCTCCGGCAAGGATGAGGACGACGTGACCCTGAACGGGGAACCGGTGGTGGAGGGCGGGCCGGACACCATCCCGGCGGAAATGCCCGTATCTCAGATGGCCGATGCAATGGATGGCGGCGGCTTCGATGTAATGATATCGGACAACGCGGGCGATTTCCTGTGCAACCACGTTTTCTACAACCTGATGTACCACGTGGACAACAGCGACGATCCTCCCGTCGCCGCGGGCTTCATACACGTGCCGCCCGCTCCGAATAGCGGAACCTTCTCGGTGCAGGACATCACCGCCGCCCACATTCTCGGCCTCGAGGCTCTGTCGACCTGGCTCGATTCCAGGCAGGATGCCGACGACACGATCGTGGATACCCACACAGCCCCGATCTACCTCTGAACAAAAGACTCCGGATCAAATGCCGAAATAGATTCCCACGGTGCCCATGGCCATGGGCTCGTTTATCATGGAGCGCTTCAGTTCGAGCATGGGCACCTGTCCCACGAGCAGATTGGTGGAGATCATCCCCCCGAACTGGAAACCGAAATCGCCCGTGATGCGAGATCTCCAGAAGACGGACCCGACAACGTTCCAGGTGACCTCTTCCACGCCATCCCGCGGATCTTGTCGGATGGTGGGCAGCAACTGGATCTCCACGCCCAACGCGTGGCCGTCGAACAGCATCACGGACGTCCGCAGGCCAACCCCCGCCACTTCGTGCACGTCTTTGTACACGCCGAACACGCGGCCGAACACGTGGGGCTCGATCTTGAGACGTCGCATCGGACTGAAGTGAAGCCAGAACCCCAGTTCTGCCCCGCTGTCCATGACGCCCCCCGGCCTGATCTTCAGGCCGTCCGTCCACGCGCTGTCGACCCGGTGGGTCAGGTAGGCCGCCTCCAGTGTGTACACATCGACGAGGGGAAGCCGCACCCCAACCACGTGCCCCAGGGAGAGGAGGGAAACGTTGGCCCACCACATTCCCCCTATCGTGTGATGTCCGAACAGGCCTACTCGTTTATCGAAGGCGAAGTTCCAGGTGAGGCCGCCCTCGAGAACAGCGGACGTGTCGGCGGACAGATTGCCTATCTGGGGCACATACGCGCCCGAGGCGTTCAGGGAAACCGCGACCTGTCTCACCGGCGGCAGGTAACCGCCGGAGCGAATAGCCGGATTGGGCCAGTCGGCACGCGCGCCCGACGCCACCGCCAGGCTCACCAGCACAACCGCAATAATGTGGAGCATTTTACAAGGCATCACTCTGCCCAAACAACTCCACCGTCGGGCAGGACGTGTTGAACCGGGGACGACACGCAACGGACGCCCGCACTAGGGTGGGCACCCACACTGGCACCGATTCGCGCGGAAATCCTGGTGAATTTGGCTTCTGTATCAACACCACCGCCTTTGACAACCGGATATTCGCCGGGTCTCGGTGCGGGGTCGATGCAGCCGTTCGTGCACCATGAATGATCGGCGTCCTCGTGGTCCAGCACCCACTCGATGGCGTTGCCGTACATGTGCTTCACTCCATTGGGACTGGTGCAATCGGCGGTCTGTGAATCCGGGAACGGCATGCAGCATGGTGGTGTTGCGCCACTATTTGGACATTCCGCCGCAGAAGAACCATCT